>CAZYJB010000257.1:0-6257 GCA_964647675.1 uncultured Verrucomicrobiota bacterium
GCCGGAATGGCATTCCGAACGAGGGCTACCGCGCCTTCAACGGCGGGCGCGACTATCTTGCGACGGGCGCGGTCAGCCGCTACCAGGCGGACATGGGCGGGCGCTGCCAGGGCAATACGAACTGCACCCCGATCTGCCCGGTGCAGGCGAAATACGATGCGCGCAAAACCCTCGCGAAAGCTCTGGCGACCGGGCGCGCCGAGCTCTGGTCGCGCACGGTTGCCACCCGGGTTCACATCGACCGCGCTTCGGGGCGTGTCACGCATATCGACTACGCGGGCTACGACGAGTCCGGAGCATCGGCCGACCGCAAGGGGAGTGTTCGCGCACGTATCTTCGTCCTGGCTGCCAACGCGATCGAGAATGCACGACTGATGCTGGCCTCGGATCTTGCGGGGAGCAGCGGGTTGATGGGCCGGCACCTGATGGATCATCCGTACCTGCTGGCGTGGGGGTTGATGCCGGAGGTCGTCGGGACCATGCGTGGTACCGTCTGCACCTCGGGCATTTCGAGCCTGCGACGCGGGACCTTCCGGCGCCGGCAGGCGGCGTTCGCGGTGGACATCCACAACGACGGCTGGGGTTGGGCGACCGGTTCGCCGAACACCAACCTTCTGGAACTGGTCGACGACCTGAACAAGTTTGGCGCCGAGCTGCGCGCCGAGCTGGTCCGGCAGATTTCCCGCCAGCTCCTGTTCGCCTTCATGGTCGAGCTGCTGCCCGAACCGGGGAACCGGGTCACGGTGGATCCCGCCTATGTCGATGCGCTCGGCAACCTGCGGCCGGTGATCTCGTTTGGTTTGCCCGACTACACGATGAACGGCATTGCGTATGCCCGGCAACTATCCCGCCGCCTGTTCCAGCGCATCGGCGCCGAGGACTTCTCGGCCTACGACCCGCTCGATCCTGGTTACGTGCGCTACGGCGGCGAAGGGTTCGCCATCCGCGGTGGCAACCACCTGGCCGGCACCCATCTGATGGGTACGGCGCCCGCCAATTCGGTGGTCAACTCGCGCCAACAATCGTGGGATCACGAGAATCTCTATCTCGCCGGGGCGGGTAGCATGCCGACCATTGGCACCTCGAACACGACACTCACCCTGGCGGCCCTATGTTTCATGACCGCCGACAAGATCGCCGCCGATCTCCGGGCCTAGACCGACGGGAAAGGATACCGACGCCATGTCACTCAGACCCATCCAAGGAATCGAAACGCTGCACGACTATCTCCAGGCGGCGATCCAGCTCGAGCACGCCACGATTCCGACCTATCTCACCACCCTCTACTCCATCCACCCCGGAACGAATCTGGATGCGGTCCAGGTGCTCCGTGTCATCGCCGTGGAAGAGATGCTGCACATGACCCTGGCGTCCAATCTCCTCAATGCGGTGGGCGGAAAGGTCGATCTCCTGCGGCCCGGGTTTGTCCCCGCGTTTCCCACGTACCTGCCGGATGGCGAGAAGGACTTCGAGGTGAACCGCGAGCGCTTCTCCCGCAGCGCGATCGAGACGTTTCTCAAGATCGAACGTCCCGCTCGCCCCGCGGACCAGGGGCGCCGCCTGGTCAAGGGCGGCTCGGACCGGCACCACCTGTTGCCGCGGCACCGGTCTGATTCCGGCGACGACCTGCGGTTCTACAGCATCGGCGAATTCTATCATGCCATCGCGGTGGGACTCGAGCGGCTGTGCGAGGCCTCGGGCGAGGCGAAGGTGTTTACCGGCGACCGTTCCCGGCAGGTGACACCGGAATACTACTATTCGGGCGGCGGCGAGATCATCCCCGTGGTGGATCTCGCGTCGGCGAAGGCGGCCATCCGTCTCATCTCCGAGCAGGGTGAGGGTTACGAAGGCGCGATTACCGATTTCGAGGACGAGATCTCCCACTATTACCGCTTCGATCAGATCGCGAGAGGCCGGTACTACCGTGCCGGCGACGTTCACAACCATCCCACCGGCGACCCGGTGGATGTGAACTGGGACGCTGCGTACCCGATCCGGACGAATGCCAAGCTCGCCGACTTTCCCGAAGGCTCGGAGGTGCATCGCGCCGCGCTCGAGTTCAACCGGATCTACAAGGGCTTCCTGGTCAGCCTGGGCACGGCGTTCGACGGAAAGCCCGAGCTGCTCATGCCGGCCGTGGGCTCGATGTTCCGGATCAAGGAACTCGCCCTGCAATTGATCCGCAATCCGATTCCCGGCGGCAACGGCGAGCACGCCGCTCCGACGTTCGAGATGGAATGCGTGTAACCAAGGAAACCCCATGAGCGCGAACATCGATCCCGCGAAACTCGAGGCCTTCCTCGGCCTGTCGTCCGTCCTCACCGATTTCACCGCGTTCCAACTCCGCGGCACCGGCCAGGCGGAGCTCTATTTCACCACGGTTGCCGGCATCGTGGGGGAGCCGATCATGACGGAGTTGCTGTCGGCGTTCCGGTCGGTGGAGACCGCTGCCGGGAGCGACACGGCGGCGTTGGAACGGGGCATGCGGGTCGCGATTCTGAGCGACGAGAAGCTGGGGCCGGTGGCGCGAAGTCTTCTCAAGCTCTGGTACATCGGCACCTGGTACCAGCTTCCCGGCGGATGGCGGGAGCGCTTCGGCGGGGCGGGGGAGGACCGCACCTTCATTCCTGCACCCAGCGCCTACGTCGAGGGACTCTTGTGGACCGCTATCGGTGCGCATCCCCCCGGGGCGAAAGCGCCCGGCTATGGCACCTGGACCGAGGCCCCGGTGATACCCGATGCGGAGCGGTTGCTGGGATCGAAGGCCGGCAGTCGGTGAACCGATGTTCCGAAGCGAAAGGGTCCATGAGCCAACCCAAGACAAGAAATCTCTACAGCTACCTGAACGACGGTTCGGTGCCGGCACCGCGGTTCGAGAAACGGTCGCTCGAAGAGAAGAGTGACGACGGCTACTGGATCAGCGCGGTGGACATCAACGGGGACGGCAGGCTGGACCTGGTCACCTCGGGTTTGGCGCAGGGGCGGATCATCTGGTACGAGAATCCCACCTGGGAGAAGCGAGTCATCGCTGAGTTCCCGGCGCCGGTGGCCATCGACCATGGCGACATCGCGGGGAATGGGCGCAACGATCTCGTGCTCTCCCACGACTTCGGGGGCTGCGCGTTCAATTGTGGTCCGAACGACGGTCGGATCTCCTGGCTCGAGAACCCGGGAGGGAACGGAGACGGCAGGCCTTGGAAGGTGCGTCCGGTCGGCAACCTCGTGGCCACGCACCGCGTGAAGCTCGGGCACTTCACCCAGGGCCGGAAGCTCGAGCTCTTCGCGATCCCGGTCGTGGGCTGCCAGCCCTACGGCAAAGGCGTGCTGCAACCGGTCGCGCTGACGGTGTTCGATCGGCCCGATGACGTGGCCTCAGACCGCCCGTGGACAGGACGATTGATCGACGACCGCAGTTTCGTGTTGGTGCATGATGTCCTGCGCCAGCAGTTTCCGGGTCCGGTGGCCGGCGGCGGTCCGCTCGACTCGCTGCTCGTCTCGAGTGCGGAGGGTGCGAACTGGTACTACTTCGACACCGCGAGTGGCACCTTCCGGACGTTTCACATCACCGACGGCGACCAGACCTTCGCCGCTGCCGGATTCAAGGGATGCAGCAACGCGGTGCCCGGCCGGATCGGCGACGACCCCTTCGCCTACCTCGCAACCATCGATCCGTTCCATGGGAATGTCGTGGCCCTGCTAACGCGGACCAAGGGATCGACGCTTACCGACCAGCCGTGGACCCGCACGGTCCTGGATACCTTCGGGACGTTCACGCCGAAGCATCAGAGCACCGGACATCACATCGTCACGGCGGATTTCGACGGTGACGGGGAGGACGAGTTTCTCGTCGCGCTGCGCGGGCCGATGCCGCACCAAGGCGTCTTTTACTATAAAATCATGAATCTGGAGCTCGGCCTGGTGGAGCGATGGAGGGTGTCCACCGTCTCCGCCTCGATGATCGCGGTGGGTGACTTCGACGGCGACGGGCGGCTCGACTTCGCCACCACCAGTTATTACACCCCGGGATTCTTTCTGTGCGATCTCCCGCAGGTGAACATCTTCTATAATCGCTTCGCGGACCTACCCGCGGAGCGGAGGAGTTGATGCCGTGAGCCTGCCCACGGGAGCCGAGGCGGACCGGTTGCGCGACGCCTATGCCGATCAGAACCCCGTCCCATGGCTGCAATGGGGCCCCTATCTCTCCGAGCGGCAATGGGGGACCGTGCGGGAGGATTACAGTCCCGGGGGCAACGCCTGGGACTACTTTCCGCATGACCACGCACGGTCCCGCGCCTATCGGTGGGGCGAAGACGGTCTGGCGGGCATCAGCGACGCTGAGCAGAGGCTTTGCTTCGCGATCGCGCTTTGGAACCGCCGGGATCCGATCCTCAAGGAGCGGCTTTTCGGGCTGACCAACGGGGAAGGGAACCACGGCGAGGATGTAAAGGAGTACTATTTCTATCTCGATAATACTCCGACTCACAGCTACATGAAGTGGCTGTATAAGTACCCGCAGCGGGCTTTTCCGTACCAGGATCTCCTCGATGAGAACCGCCGCCGCAAGGAGACCGATCCCGGCGCCTTCGAGTACGAACTGATCGACACGGGCGTGTTCGACCAGGACCGGTTCTTCGACGTGCAGGTCGAGTATGCCAAGGCGTCGCCGACCGACATTCTCGTCCGGATCACCATCACCAACCAGGGTCCGGATCCGGCGTCGCTCGTCCTTCTGCCGACCCTCTGGTTCCGCAACACCTGGTCCTGGTTCCCCGGTGCGGCGCGGCCGCAGTTGGTTGGGAGATTGCCTGGCGCCGACGGTGTGGCGACCGTCGATGCGGCGTTCGCGGACGACCCGGCGCCGATGCGACTCTACTGCCGGGCGCCGGGGGGACTCCTCTTCGCGGAGAATGAGACCAACAACTCGCGGCTGTGGGGCGCGGCGAACCGTTCGCCCTATGTGAAGGATGGCATTCACGACCATGTCGTCCACGGCACCGCCACGGTGAATCCTGGACTGACCGGCACCAAGGCGTGCGCGTTGTATGACCTGAACGTTCCGGCCGGCGGCAGCGTGGAAGTGCGCTTGCGTCTCTCGGCGGACGTGGCGATGGCGGATCCCTTCGGAGCCGGATTCGACAGGACCTTCGCTGCGCGGACGGCGGAGGCGGATGCGTTTTATTCCACCCTCGCGCCGGCGACCCTGACTCCGGATCAACGGGTCATCCAGCGGCAGGCCTATGCCGGGATGCTGTGGAGCAAGCAGTACTACTATTACGTCGTGAAGGACTGGCTGGATGGCGACCCGGCCGGGCCGCCGCCGCCGCCACGGGGCCGAAACGTGTCCTGGCGTCATTTGTACGCGGCGGATGTGCTCTCCATGCCGGACAAATGGGAGTATCCGTGGTTCGCCGCCTGGGATCTCTGTTTCCACACCGTGGTGCTGGCCCGCGTGGACACGCAGTTCGCCAAACGGCAGCTGCAGTTGCTGGCGCACGAGTGGTACATGTCGCCCGAGGGTGGCGTGCCGGCGTACGAATGGGCGTTCGGCGACATCAATCCGCCGCTGCACGCATGGGCCGCGCTGCGGATCTTCGAGACGGAATCGGAGATGACCGGCGCGCCGGGCGACACGCGCTTCCTGGAGGACATCTTCCGCCACTGCCTCAAGCTCTTCACCTGGTGGGCGAACCGCGAGGATCAGGAGGACAACAGCCTTTTCGAGGGCGGGTTCCTCGGATTGGACAACATCTCGGTCATCAACCGCAGCAATCTTCAGGACTTCGAGAACCAGCTGGGCCGCCGCGTCACGCTCTTCCAGTCCGATGGCACCAGTTGGATGGGCATGTTCTGCCTGAGCATGATGGAGATCGCCCTGAAGCTGACCGCCCTCGGCAAGACCGACTACAGCGGCCTGGCGGTGAAGTTCTTCCAACACTTCGTGTTCATCGCGGATGCCCTCAATGCGGTGGGTCGCCGGTCGGAGAATCAGATCCAGATGTGGAACGAGGAGGACGGGTTCTACTACGACTTCCTCAAAGTCTGGGGTAATCCGGACCAGTACGTCTCCGTTCGGCTCCGGTCCCTGGTCGGCATCATGGCGCTCTTCCCCGTCGCGGTTCTCGACTTCGCGACACTGGCACCGACCAGTTGCACCGCGCTGCGGGCGCGCATGGAATGGTTCATGCGCGAGCATCCGGAACTGATGGGGTTCGTCTCCACCAGGAAGGCGGGCAATCCCCAGCACCTGCTGCTCGCCT
>CAZYJB010000258.1:0-6250 GCA_964647675.1 uncultured Verrucomicrobiota bacterium
GCCGGCGGACGCTTCGCCTCCAGCGACGACACCCAGCGCACGTTCGCATCGGGCGAGGCACGCGAACTTTCAGTCGAGGTACATTGGCCCGGCGGCCACACCTCGTCCCTCTCCGGCGTGCGCCCCAATCATCTCTATGAAATCGACGAACCCCCGCCGCGTCGCGCCCCGCCGCGGCCGCCTGCCCAGCGCACGTGGTTCCATGACGTTTCCACCAACCTGACTCACCGCCACGTCGACTCACCCCACGACGAATTCTCCCGGCACCCGCTGCGCCATCGGAAACTCAGCACCCTCGGACCTGGAATCGCCTGGGCCGACCTGGATGCCGACGGTCACGAAGAGTTGCTGGTCGCGGGCGGTCGGAACGGACGTTCGATCGCCTTGCGACGCGGGCTGGACGGCCGCTTCTCCGAGTTCACCCCGGGACGGTTTCCACCCGCAAATCGGAATGACCACAGCGCACTGCTGGCCCTGCCCGCTCCCGATCGCGCGATCGATGTCTGGGCGGCGGTGTTTCCGGGAGAGGACGCGCAGCACCCGGAGCCGATGGTCACACGCTTTCCCGCCCCGGCGACTGCGGGGAACCGTCCGCTGACATCCGTTTCCCTCGACGGAGTTGGCGCCGGCCCGCTCGCGTCCGCCGACATCGACCTCGATGGGGACCTCGACCTGTTCGTCGGCGGGCGCGCGATTCCTGAGCGTTATCCCGAACCCGCGTCCTCGATTCTCCTTATCCGGCAGGGCGACCAGTACGAGCCGTCCCAGACGTTCACGAATCTCGGGTTGGTCAGTGGCGCGGTCTTCGCCGACCTCGATCTGGACGGCGACCCCGATCTCGCCCTGGCCTGCGAGTGGGGACCCCCGCGGCTTTTTCGCAACACGAACGGACGCTTCACCGACACCACCCACGGCGAGGGCCTCGCGCCGTGGACGGGTTGGTGGAATGGCATCGCGACGGGAGATTTCGACGGGGACGGCTCTCTCGACCTGGCCCTCTCGAACTGGGGCCTCAACGCCCGACCGGACGCTGCGGCGGGCGATGCCCTGCCGGTGGTCATCCACTTCGGCGACCTGGGTGGTGACGGGACCGTCCAGTCCTTCCTCGCGTCATTCGACGCCGCGCGGCAGGGCGTGTTTCCGTGGCGCGAGCGGAAGGCGTTCCTGCGGGTCATGCCCGCGCTCGCCACGCGATTTCCGGATCACCGGTCCTTCGAACTCGCTCCTGTGGACGCCCTGCTTTCCGGGATCACCACGCCACCCGCGCTCCAGGCAGCCAGCTTCGAGTCAGCGGTCTTCCTCAACCGCACGTCGCGCTGGGAACGCGTCCCGCTCCCGGCCGAAGCGCAGTTCGCACCCGCCTTCGGAGTCGTTGTGGCCGACTTCGACGGGAACGGAACGCACGACCTTTTCCTCGCGCAGAACTTCTTTGGCGTCGATGCCGAGAGCTCGCGGCAGGACGCCGGCACCGGTCTCGTGTTGAGCGGGCTCGGCAACGCGCGATTCGTCGCGCTGTCGCCCGCGGCTTCCGGGATCTTCATCGACGGCGAACAACGCGGTGCAGCCGCGGCGGACTTCAACCACGACGGTCGCGTCGATCTCGCCGTGGGTGTGCACCGAGGGCCGGTGCGCCTCTTCGCAAACGCCGGACCGGGCGCCGGCCTTCGTGTTCGACTCCAAGGTCGCCGCGGCAATCCCTCCGGGGTGGGAACAATCGTCCGCGCACGCTGGGGAAACCAACTCAGTCCGGCGCACGTTGTCACCGCGGGCAGCGGATACGGCTCACAGGACTCCTCCGTGATGGTGCTGGGCGTGCCGCGGCCGCCGGAAGCGTTGCTCGTGCGCTGGCCCGGCGAGGCGACGGCGACTGAGTCGCCGGTGCCTGCAGGCTCGCGCGAGATTGTGGTGACCCAGGCTGGTCAGGAACCCGCACGTGCGGTGCGGTAGCCGGCGCCCCACACCTCGGCGCTCAACCGCCCTCAACGAGGCCGAAGGAGACAGCCCAAGGCGAAGCTCAGGGTTGCCGTGTCCCTCCGGAGCTCAGGCGTCCTGATGGGACGCCACGGTCGACATGCGCACGGCCTCGCGGCCCTTCACGCCTCCTGCATCCGTTGGAATGTCCCGTCCCAAGAAACCATTCAGTCGTTGCGCAGGGCAACCACGGGATCCACGGAGGCGGCACGCCGCGCGGGAATCCACGCGGCCAACGCCGCCACCACCGCCACCAGGACCAGCGTGCCCGCCTGCACCAGGGGATCCGCGGTTCCCACACCGAACAACTGTCCGGCCAGGACTCGTTGGAGTCCGAACGACAATCCCCAGCCCACCAGGCCCCCGACCACCGCGAAGCCGAGCGCCTCACGCACAACCGCGCTCGCCACGCGGCGACGTGGCGCTCCCAGGGCGATGCGGATGGCGAGTTCCCGCCGCCGCATGGCCACGGAATAGGCCAGCACGCCGTACAACCCGAGCGCCGCCAACAGCACGGCCGTCACGCCGAAGCCGGAGACCAAGGACAGCATGAGCCGGCGCGGCGACAAGGAACCGGCGAGCGCCCCGGATAGCGTTCGCACATCCGAGACCGGCAACCGCGCGTCGACTGTCCGGATCGCTTCCCGCAGCCCGGACACCACCGCTGCGGGATCGCCATGGGCGCGCACCACCACCGAGTACCTCGCGGTGTTGAAACGGTGCGGAACGTACAGACATAACCGCGACGGCCCATCCAGCCGCTGGTCCACGATATCCGCCACCACTCCGACGATCCGCCAGTCGTTGCCGAGCAGCGAAAGGCGGCGGTCGATCGGAGTGTCGGTCTCAAAAAAACGCCGCGCCGTCGACGCGTTGATGAGGATCACCCGTTCGGAGTCGGTCCGGTCGTCCGCCTCCTCGAGATGCCTGCCCGCGAGGAGCCGGGCGCCCAGCGCCTGGTGATACCCCGGTGACACGTAGTTGATGTCGGCAATGGGATCGCGGTCCGATCCGGTCTGTCCCCCCATTCCAACGCGCTCGCCAAACTCGCCGCCGCGGAAGGGAATGCCCATGCCGGTGCCCGCGGCCGCCACCCCGGGCACGGCCCGGATTCGCTCACGCAACCGCTGCGAGAGCGCGAAGCGCGATTCGTCGGTCGGGTAGACGCTCTCGGGAATCGTCACTTCAAAGGCGATGGTCTGGGCCGGATCGAATCCGGGATCCACGCGCACGGCGTTGGCGAGACTGCGCAGCAGCAATCCCGTCGCACCAAGCAACACCACCGTGAGCGCCACTTCCGCCGTCACCAGCATCCGCTGGGCCTGCCACTGGCCGCGCCGCGTCGAGCTGCGGCCGCCCGACTTCAGGGATTCGCCGAGGTCCGGACGGCGCATGCGCCACGCGGGCAAAAGTCCCGACAGAACCGCGACCACGACCACCAGCAGCGCCGCGAAGGTCAGCACGCGCCAGTCGAGCCGCGGCGTGATTTCCTGGCCGATCATCTCGGAGGCAAGCGCCGCCACGCCTCGCAGACCCATCAGGGAAACCGCGAGTCCGAGAATTCCGCCGACCGCCGCCACGGCGAGACTCTCCACCAGGCCCTGACGCAGAAGCCGTCCACCACCCGCACCCAGGGCGGTGCGCACGGCCATCTCGGACTGTCGAGTCCAGGCACGGATCAACATCAGATTCGCGACATTGGCACATGCGATCAGCATCACTGCCAGCACCGCGGCCACCAGGGTTACCAGCACCGGACGCGCCGGAGCCGTCACGCGATCCTGCACGGGCTGGAGCGCCACGCTCCAGGCGCGTTTGTACGCGGGATACTCGGGATCGAGGCGTCGCCGGAGTTCCTTGAGCCGCGCCTCGGCCTCGCGCAGATCCACGCCCCTGCCCAGTCTCCCATAAACATTCGCCCAGTGCTCCGCGCGGCTGAACGGTCCGTCCGTCGCCCGCTGCGCCCGGACCGGTACGACGAATTCCACCGCCCACGGACTCAGGATCCCGCGGGGAAATGCTCCGTGCGGCACCACGCCCACGACCGTGTGGGCCACGCCGTCGAGAACCACGGTCGATCCGACGATATCTTCCGCCCCACCCCACCGACGACGCCACGCTTCCTCGGTAACCAGGGCCACCGCCTGCCCCGCGCCCGCGCGATCCTCACCCTCGAGAAAGGCGCGCCCCCGCGCCGGTCGCAACCCCAGCACGCGCAGGAAATCACGCGACACTTCCAGGCCCGCCAGCCTTTCGGGCTCACCGGCGCCCGACAACACACGCCGGATGGGATTGATCAACGCCATGCCGTCGAATCCCGAGGCGTGCTCCTCCCAATCCAGGAAAACCCCGCCCGATACACCGTTGAAACTGCCCTCGGGCAGCGTCTCGTGAAGATGCACCAGTCGCTGCGCCTCCGGATACGGCAACGGTCGGAGCAGCACGGCATCAAGTGCGCTGAAGACGGTGGTGCAGGCCCCCATGCCCAGTCCCAGGGTGGCCGCCGCGACACACGTGTAAACCGGATGCCGGATCAATTGGCGCAGGGCGAACTTGAGATCGGACCACATAGGCGGGGCTCTCGGTGTCGGGGCGGCCGCCGTTCGGGACCGACGGCATGCCTGCACGACCTCCTCAGCACCCGGCATGCCATGGAGACGCGGCCGCGGTCGAGCCGGGATGCGCGCGCAAGTGCCTGGGCACGACGAAGCCCGGCCGATGCCACGGCAAACGCGGCCTGGGCGGCATCCACCCATTCCTGGGACACGCCCATCCCGCGAGCGGCATCCGATCACCCGGGCAACGAACGCGCGACCGACCAGCCTCCACGAGGCCGAACGCGTCCGCATCCGCCGGCTTGCCGGGACCCAGGCGGCCTCGTAGCGTCCGCGCTCCCGGACGGCCCGGACACCGCACCTCGCTCGGTGCTGCCGCCCCCTCCGGCGAACGATTCGATCCACCCACGATCCATGGCGTACCTGAACGATCATTATCTCAAGCTGAAGGCCGGCTATCTGTTCCCCGAAATCGCGCGTCGCGTGCGTGCCTTCGTCGAGGCCAATCCCGAGGCGGCCAAGCGGCTCATCCGATGCGGCATCGGCGATGTCACCGAACCGCTGCCGCCCGCGGTCGTCGCGGCACTGCACCGTGCGGTCGACGAGATGGCCGCGCGGGACTCGTTCAAAGGCTACGGTCCCGAGCAGGGATATGAATGGCTGCGTCACGCCATCGCGCAGCACGACTTCCGCGACCGCGGACTCGACGTCGCCGACGACGAGGTGTTCGTGAGCGACGGCTCGAAGTGTGACTGCGGGAACATCCTCGACATCCTCGGGAGCCAGAACCGACTCGCCATCAGCGATCCGGTCTACCCCGTCTACGTCGACACCAACGTCATGGCCGGCCACACCGGCGCCGCGGATGCCTCGGGAGCCTATGCGGGCATCACCTACCTGCCCTGCACACCGTCCAACGGATTCATCCCCGAGCCCCCCAGGGAGGCGGTCGATGTCATCTACCTCTGCTCGCCGAACAACCCGACCGGAGCCGCCGCCAGTCGCGCGCAACTCGAGGCGTGGGTGAAATACGCCCTGAAACACCGCGCCATCATCCTCTTCGACGCCGCCTACGAGGCCTACATCCAGGATGCGGCCCTGCCCCACTCGATCTACGAGATCCCGGGCGCGCGCGAGTGTGCGATCGAGTTCCGCAGCTTCTCCAAGAACGGCGGCTTCACCGGCGTGCGCTGCGCGCTGACGGTGGTGCCCAAGTCGCTGCACGCCGCCGGGGCCGACGGCGAGATGCGCCCGCTGCACCCCCTCTGGCTGCGGCGCATGACCACCAAGTTCAACGGGGTCTCCTACATCGTGCAGCGCGCGGCCGAAGCACTCTACAGCTCCGATGGACGCGCCCAGGTGACCAGCCTCGTCGCGCATTACATGGGCAACGCCCAGGTGTTGCGCGAAGGCGCTGCCAAGGCGGGACTGAAGGTCTACGGCGGCAGCAACGCGCCGTACATCTGGGTGGCCACACCTCCGGGAGTGACCAGCTGGGGCGCCTTCGACCGCATCCTCGGCGATGCCAACGTGGTCATCACACCCGGCAGCGGTTTCGGCTCGCAGGGCGAGGGCTACTTCCGCATCAGCGCCTTCAACAGCCGCGCCAATGCCGCCGAAGTGGCCACCCGCTTGCAGGCGCTGCGCTGGTAACCACCCCCAACACGCCGTCCGCAATGCCCACGCCACGCGCGTCCCGTTCGGTGCCGTCGAGGAACCCGGCC
>CAZYJB010000259.1:0-6247 GCA_964647675.1 uncultured Verrucomicrobiota bacterium
CGTGCTTTCCAATTTGCGTGGCTGTGCCCGGATTGAAGCCGCTGACACTCCCGTCCCGGCCTCGCTCCCGCCCGGAGTTTCGCATTTGCTGAATCCGTGGCGGCGGTGGCTCAAGGATCTTTCGACGCCAGAGTCAGCGTTGCGAGGCGCACTTTCCGGTTTCGGGCTTAATTTCCCAGAAAATCAGGTGGATCTGATGGCTGTGGAGCAGATCCGACTGCGTTGCCGATTGCAGAACGGGCAGATCATCGATCAATCCTCGAAATGGGAGGGACCAACAACCTTGGCAGACGCGGACGGCAGGTTACTGGTCCGCGCCCAAGCCCTGCAGGTCAAGGACCGCAAAGAGGCTGATTGGCTTAATGAATTAGACCGCGCAATGGCGAACGAGATGGCGCGGCTACTTCGAGCAGGCGCACCAACTGGAGATTCATCACCCCTGGTAGAGGAAATCCTTAAAACTCTCGAACGGCCAGCCACGGTGCTCCGCCGATTGCAGGACAATTACCGCGAACATTTTATACACCAGTACCAAGACCAGGTGGCAGACCCGGAGTTTGCCGAGCTGTTCGATCAATACCAGCGAACTGACCCTCGCCGTCCCCGCGCTGAGGAGCTTAAATCTCAAATGTTCACACTGCTCACTGCAAAATTCGTGCAGGCCAGGCGGGACCAGATCCGGGGCTACGGTTATGACGAGTTTTCGGTCTTCGCGGAATTGCTGCAGAATGCGGAAGACGCCTACCTGCAACGCGAGCAGCTCGGCATGGAAACACCCCGTCCGCGCGAAATCACTTATCGATACATCCATCGAGAAGGGACAACACCGGTCCTGGAAATCGAGCACAAAGGGCGCCCCTTCAACTACTTCCAGCATGGCGCCAGGCACTTTTCCAACTTCTCCAAAGATGTAGAAGGCGTGCTTCGTTCGGCGGGGAGTTTTAAGCCGTATTCGCCCGATCGCGACGCAGAGCAGCCAAATGGTGATACGATTGGGCGTTTCGGCCTCGGCTTCAAATGCGTTTACCTGCTCACTGATCGCCCCGAAATCCACTCCGGGGATTGGCATTTTGCCATTGAGGCCGGTTGTCTGCCCAAGGAATTGCCTCGACCGGATGATTTGCTAGAAGACGTGACCCGGATACGACTTCCCCTGCGGAGCGACACTGCAGAGGTGAAGGATGTCTCCCGATTCCTGGGTTTGGTGCCGTTCCTGAGAATGATCACACGCCTCCAGGTCTATTCGTCTGACGGCGAAATAACGACGATCGTGGCTGCCCCTCCGGAAGCTCGAAGTGCCCAAGGCACGCTGGTCGAGCAGATCGAAATCTCCGCTCCCAAGACGGTACGAGGAGGGGCCGTTCGACTGATCCGATGCCGAAACAATTCCCACGCAGGCCAGTTGGCCTTGCTGCTTGCTCAAGATGGGACCCCGGCACGGTGGGATGAAGTGTTTTCGCAAGATCTTTACGCGGCACTGCCACTGCAAGCGAGACTGGGATGCGGCCTCGCGGCCTCCCACCGATTCGAAGTTCAGTCGGGGAGGACCCATCTGGTGGATCCGAAGGCAAACGAACGTCGCATCGTTGAGATTGTGGCTCTGCTGGAAGGCCTGCTACATGCGCTTTCCAACTGCGCCTCGACCAGCACGCCATTGTCGGAGATTCTGAAAAGGTTCTGGTCGCTTTGGCAGTGGGAGCGCGGCGATGTTGAATGCGAACGATTGCGCCAATCGTTTGCGACTGAGCTTGTCCAGTTGGCGGAGCGGATGCCCATCGTGCCAACGCTCGCCCCTGAAAAACCCGTCAGTCTTGGCCAAGGTCCGTGCTTCTATTTCTACGAGCTGCCTGACGATTTCCGTCGTGGGCTAGTCGAGGCTCAAATTACGGTGCATTTGGCGGGGCACCCAGAGACGTCATTAGCGGTGACAAACATCGTGGTTGAGGGATTCGCAACAGCCTACCGCCGGGCCTGCGAGTACGCTGGAAAGCAGAGCGGACAGAAACTACTGGGAATCGGTTGGGCGGACATTGCGGCTGCTTTTCGAGGACGACCGTGGTTCGCAAAAAGGCCTGATCTCTTAAACCTCCTTGCGAGCGCCCTGAAGGAGGAGCAGTTCCTCGGCATCGGCAAGTGGGTCTCGCAATGCCAGGTGTTGGGTTTGAACGGTGAAGGAGCCGACATCCACGATTTTCCTGGCAACATGCTGCCGGCAGAATTTCCCGGAAGTCAGCTCTTGCCTCAGAGATTCTTGAAGTGCGTCAGCAGGAACTACAACGAGGCCGGGCTGAAATTGCTAGGGTTTGCTGGGCTTCCAGACAGACCTTCCGAGGATGACCTGCGCAATTGGGCCAGCTCGACAGACCTGACCAGCCCCGAAGGCATCGCCATACTGACGTATCTTTCGGATGCCGATCGTTTCAAGGACTACTGGGAGTTGTCTGCGGTTTTTCGCTCATCCTGGTTTCCCGCTAACGGAAGACGCCTAATTACCAAGGAAGCTGCCGGTTTCGGTTTGATTCCTGCGGAGATCATTCAGAGCGAGATCTTTCGAGCCTGGCTCGGAATCGTCGAGGAAACCGAAGAGGAACCTCCAAAGCCCCCACGTCCACAGTACGATGCCCGGCAAGTGCTTGGCCGGCTCCATGAATGGTGGCAAACACACGGTGATGCCTGGACGGATACGTACGTTGAACGAGTTTACCCCGGCGCCCGTACCCCGGCGGTTCGGAAGGACTTTATTGAAAAAGACCTCAGCGCTCGTCGCGAATGGATCACCTTGTTGCTGCTGGGATCGATGAAGACGATCGGACGGTCAAACCCAGAGCAACACAGGAATTTCCTGAGCCGCTGCGACGAGAAGGGGTGGCTGGACGTTTTCGCTGATGGGGAACATGACGCCCGCCGCTGGATGGATATGTTGGAAGGCTACCTCGATGATCCGACTGGGAAACACGACTATTACCAGTGGATGAAGCAATTTGTGGTCATCTATCAGATATCACGCTGGCTACCCGACTATGTCGAAAGCTTTCTGAATGTTAACCGGATGAAGAGACCATTCGGCTTTGACGCCATCATCAGCCCGCGAACCAGCTCACTTTATTCCGGTGGCGGACCTGATGCCCCGGCGTTGACGAGGGCTTTGGGCATCGGCGCATGCTTTGTGATGCGTGAACTCACGCGTTTGAACATTCTTCACCAGAAGCTGGCACACCGATATTGCTACGTTCCCGGCACGCGGGTTTGCGGGGTGTTGGAGACGATTGGCTGTCCCTCGCTTCGCATGCTGACGACAGGTGACCGTTCCTCGGCGATCCACCGTTTTCTGGTCGAAAACATGGACGAAGAAAGAGCAACATTCAACCGGGGCTTCGATTTGCCGCTTCTAGCTCTCAGGGAGAGAGAGGACGCTCAAATTAAGGTATTGGGAGAACCACTAGCTCCCGAAGACCTTCCTTCCTCCTCCCGTCCGGATGAGGGCTGGCGCACACTGCCGGATGGCCGCCGCATTAACCTTAACTGGTAAGCCCCTATGTCAGTAGAAGGCAAACTCGATCCCGGCAATCGCGTTCAATGCGATCGTTTTGGCCAGGGCACTGTGGAATACGACAAGGGCGCGACAGTCATAGTCCGATTCGAACACGGGATAGAGGAGTGCGAGCGCGGTAGCCTCAACGGCATACGCTCCGTGGCGGATTCCATTGTGGCGGGAAACTGGGATCCCCGCACTTCCAGTGGTGGCTAAAGCGCTCGCCTCAGCAATTGTATCGGTGAATGATACGTGGGGGGTGTTCTCCCGGTCTCGAATCGCGCTGCTTCCCCACCAACTCTGGGTGTGCCGCCGTGTCCTTTCAGGATGGCCTGCGCGGTGGCTGGTAGCGGATGATGTCGGGCTGGGCAAGACGATTGAGGCTGGTTTGATCCTGTGGCCGTTGCTTTCGAAAGGCCTAGTCCGGCGCCTTCTGATCGTGTGTCCCGCATCGTTGGTCGATCAGTGGCAGTATCGGCTGCGGACGATGTTCGACATTCGTCTTGCCCGGTACGTCACTGAGGCGGATTCGGAGCGCAGTGATTTCTGGAACACGCACAATCAGGTGGTTGCATCGCTTTCCACGCTCCGGCTCGACCATGGCGGAAGACATGAGCGGCTTTTCGAAGGTCCGCCTTGGGACCTCCTCGTCATCGATGAGGCGCACCATGTGAACGCAGACGAGGATTCGGGTCCGACGCTCGGCTACAAGCTGGCCCAACGGTTGGTGGACGAGAAGAAAGTCGTTTCGATGATTTTCTTTACGGGGACGCCGCACCGGGGAAAGGATTTCGGTTTCTTAGCGCTCCTCCAGTTGTTGCGGCCGGATCTATTCAACCCGCGCGAGCCTCTGGCTCGCCAACTTAAGCACATGCGCGAGGTCGTGATCCGAAACAACAAGAACAACGTCACCGACCTGAAAGGACAACGCCTTTTCCAACCGCCAGCCGTCACATCCGAGACCTACGCGTATTCGCCTGAGGAGGCACGGTTTTATGGGATGCTAACCGAGTTCATCCTCTCGGGGAAGGCGTACGCCTCCACCCTGGGTGCGTCCGACCAGCGGTTGGTGATGTTGGTGCTCATCGCGATGCAGAAGCTCGCGTCCAGTTCGGTCGCGGCCATCCGGCGAGCCTTGCGCGGAAGACTGGAGCGCATGCTGACCCAGCGGCAGAAACTTGCAGAGGCTAGGCAAAAACTTGAGGAGCTGGGATCGGATTACGCAAAACTCGAAAGTTCGGGGCCGAATGATGAGATTGGCCGGTTGGAAGAAGAAATCGTCAGACTGGCGGCTGGCGTTCAACTGATGGCGGACGAGGAACCGCGTCTGCGCGAACTACTCGCTGCGGCAGACCGGGTACGCCGGGAGACGAAAATCGAAAAGGTCCTTTCCTTGGTCGAGACCCGGTTTTCCAACCAGTCCGTTGTCTTCTTCACAGAGTACAAGGCTACGCAATCTCTGTTGATGTCTGAACTCATCCAGCATTTTGGCGATGACTGCGTTGGGTTCATCAACGGCGACAACCGGGCCGACGAGATCATGGGACGCGACGGGCAGACGCGCACCAAGCATCAAACCAGGGAAGACGCCGCCGAGCTGTTCAATGAAGGCAAGGTGCGATTTCTGATCTCGACCGAAGCTGGTGGCGAAGGAATCGACCTGCAGGAACGCTGCCATTCCCTGGTGCATGTTGATCTTCCATGGAATCCAATGCGACTGCACCAACGCGTCGGGCGACTCAACCGGTATGGACAAAGAGAGCGCGTTGATGTGGTCTCGCTGCGCAACCCGGAAACGGTGGAGGCCAGAATCTGGGACAAGCTGAATTCCAAAATTGAAAACATCATGCTGGCCTTCGGTCACGTCATGGATGAGCCCGAGGATCTGCTTCAGATGGTGCTTGGGATGACGTCTCCCGCCTTATTCAGGGAGTTATTTGCCGAAGCGTCGCAGGTGCCTGCTGATTCCCTGGGAACATGGTTTGATCAGAAGACGGCGACCTTTGGAGGACGCGACGTGATTACGACGGTTAAGGAAATCGTTGGCAATTGTGATCGGTTCGATTTTCAGTCAGTCGGAAAGGAAGTGCCTCCCGTTGACCTCCCGGAACTTCGGCCTTTCGTGGAGGCGATGTTGGTTTTGAACCGAAGACGGCCAAGGCGGGGAGATGACGGTTCGCTTGGGTTCAGGACCCCGGATGCGTGGATGCACGAAGTCGGGGTCCGTTCGACTTACGAGGGACTCGTATTCGATCGGACAGTCCGGGGCAAGGACGCGATAAAGAGGGTCGTCGGTGTCGGACACAAAGTTGTGGAGCAGGCGCTTCGCCAGTCTCTCGATGAGCCGGGCTGTGTGGCGGCAGTGTGTATGACCATCTTACCTCGCCCTATGATGTTCGCCCGCATAGTAGATCGAGTGACAGGGAGGGATACTCCAGTTCGGTGCGTTGTTGTGGCTGCCGAAAGATCCGATGAGTCCGGGGAATGGCTTGTTCTGCGGGATTGGCAGGCAGTCCGCAGACTGAACGAATTGCTCAAGAATCTGGGCGCATTGCGACGATCCTGGACGCCTCCAAAGGATCGGGCGGGAGTTCATGTGTCGCTGGTTGCCGCTTCGCAAGTCATCGAGCAGGAAGTCCGCAATCTCAACACCGGCTTTCTCGTGCCGTGCGTCGAGGCTTTGGCAGTTTTGTGGCCTGGCGCCGAGCCTGGAGG
>CAZYJB010000260.1:0-6246 GCA_964647675.1 uncultured Verrucomicrobiota bacterium
GTTGGGACTGGGAGGGGCCGAGCGACATTTCCGGCGGACCCCGTATGATGACGTGAGCTCGCCACCCACCGTGCCGAGTTTTAGGACCAACACCAAGCCGAGTTCACGCACCTCAATTCCGCGGCTGGCCCTCGGGCCGGATCTTTGCGTTGATGGGCGCACCTGACATGGCGCACGTCGATTTCATCAGCGTTCTCCACAAACGCACGAAGCGGGACTACCTCGCGCGCGTGAACGAGTTCCCAAAAGCCGAGGCCGCAAAACTGGCCCGGCAGTTCGGGAGAGATTATTGGGATGGCGACCGCAAGGTCGGCTACGGCGGCATGAAGTACGACGGCCGCTGGCGCGCCGTGGCCGAGGCCATGGTGAAGCACTACGGCATCAAACCCGGTGATCGCATCCTCGACATCGGCTGCGGCAAGGGATTCCTGCTCTACGATTTCACGCAGGCCGTTCCCGGGGTGGAAGTGTGCGGCCTCGACGTCTCCCGGTATGCCATCGAGAACGCAAAGGAGGAGGTCCGTCCGTTCCTGCACGAGGGCCACGCCAACCGCCTGCCGTTTGCCGATGGCTCGTTCGACCTCGTCATTTCCATCAACACCTTTCACAACCTCTACTGCTACGACCTCGATCGGGCGCTGCGCGAGATGCAGCGCGTCGGGCGACGGCACCGGTATCTGTGCGTCGAGTCCTACCGCAACGAGGAGGAGAAGGTGAACCTGCTGTACTGGCAGCTCACCTGTGAAGGCTTCTACACGCCCGAGGAATGGGAATGGTGGTTCCGCCTGTGCTGTTAGACGGGCGATTGGTCGTACATCTTCTTCGAGTGATCCTGATCCCGTCATGAGCGAGCAAACCAAGGAATCGCAGTATCAGTTCCTGCTGGAACTGGAGCAGAAGGAAGGCCTCGAACGCCTCGGCCTGATGAGCAGCCAGGTGTGGCGCGACGATCCCCGACGCCTGCTCTTCGTCCTTTCCCGCTACAAGTTCGTGTCGAAGATGTTCTCCGGCATGAACCGCGTCCTGGAGGTCGGCTGCGCCGACGGCTTCGGCGCGCGCGTGGTGCGGCAGGAGGTGAAGGAGGTCGTCGCATCCGATTTCGACGACGTGTTCATCCGCCGGAATCAGGAACGCAAGAATCCGGGCGATGCGCGCTGGCCGATCACCTACCGGCAGCACGACATGCTGGGCGGACCGATGAACGAGGGCTTTGACGGCACCTATGCGGTTGATGTCATCGAGCACATCCCGATCGAGGATGAGCTGCGCTTCGTGGGCAACATGGCGAAGTCGCTGAATCCGCAGGGTGTCCTGATGCTCGGGTCGCCCTCGATCCACTCGCAGGTGTATGCCTCGCCGCCGAGCAAGGCAGGCCACGTCAACTGCAAGGACGCAGCCGGCATGCGCACGCTGGTCGGCCACTTCTTCCACAACGTGTTCATCTTCTCGATGAACGACGAAGTGGTGCACACCGGGTTCCACCCGATGGCGCACTACCTCTGGGTGATGGGTTGCCACCGTAAGGCGGTGTGAACGACCGACTCCTCGTCGTCGGCGCGCGGGGCACGCTGGGGGGCGCACTCGTCTCGGCTGCGCGCGCGCGCGGCGTGGAGGTGCACGCCACCACGCGTTCGGGCGCGGGAGAAGGCGTCGCGTCCCGCCTTGATCTCACCATGGACGCCGACACATGGCCCATTCCGGAAGGGCTGCGCGCCGCGGTGCTCTGCGGGGCGGTGACTCGATTGGAGTCCTGCCGTGCCGATCCCGCCGGCAGCCGCGTGGTGAACGTGGCCGGGACACTCGCTCTCGCGCGGCGCTTGATTGACCGCGGGGTTTTCGTCGTGTTCCCGTCAACCAACCTGGTGCTGGCCGGCGATCAGCCGCAGGCGTCTCCGCAGTCCCCGCGCGCGCCACACACCGAATACGGACGCCAGAAGGCTGAGGTGGAAGCGGCACTGGAGTCGTTCGGGGACCGAGTCGCCGTGGTGCGATTGACCAAGGTGGTGCATGCCGCTTGGCCGCTGGTCGCCGGTTGGGTCGCAGCGCTGCGCGGAGGGAGCGTCATCACGCCCTTCGAAGACATGACCTGCGCGCCGGTCCTGCTCGACGAGGCGACCGACGGTCTCCTGACCCTTGCGACCCGCCGACTCACCGGGCTCTGGCAGTTCTCTGGGCCGACGGATCTCTCCTATGCCGAACTGGCCCGCGCGGTGGCGGGGGTCCTGGGCGTGGCGGCATCGCTCGTCCAACCGGCGAGCGGAAACGCGGCGAGCGGCGGGGCGGAAGCCGTTCCGGCGTTCACCTCGCTGGACGCTGCACGCGCGCGGACGGAGTTGAGACTCGAGTTTCCTGGAGTTCACCCGTTGGTGGAACGCCTCCTTGCGCCGGGCCGTTGCCGTGCCTGAAGTTCCCTTGTTTGCGCGACCTGACATGACCGCCCCGCATCCGTCCCCTTCTGCCGCCTGTCATCTCTGCGGCTCGGCCGACCTGGAGATCTCCGCCGAGTACGCCGCATTCCATCGTGTCACGTCTGATTGCAAACCCTGGCCGCCTGGCGGCGGGTTGGCGCGATGCCGCGCGTGCGGATTGGTTCAAACCGTGGTCTCGCCAGCCTGGCAGGACGAGTGCACCCGTATTTATCAGACCTACACCATCTATCACCAGAGCGGTGGCAGCGAGCAGCGGGTGTTCGACGGACGCGGCGGCGCCGGGCGTCCGCGTTCCGAGCAGATCATTGGCTCGTTGCGCAAGGCCGAGGCGCTGCCGCAGCGCGGCCGACTCCTCGACGTCGGGTGCGGCAATGGCGGGTTCCTCTCCGCCTGGAGCCGCCTCGTCCCCGGCTGGTCGCTGGCGGGGACCGAGTTCGATGCCAAATACCAGCGCGAGGTCGAAGCGATTCCCGGGGTGGAGCGGCTCTACCTGGGTGACCTGAAGGACGTCCCGGGCACGTTCGATGTCATCACCCTGATCCACGTGCTGGAGCACATCCCGGCGCCGCTGGGGTTGCTGCGGTCGTTGCGCGGGAAGCTGAATCCGGGGGGCCTGCTGTTGGTGGAGGTGCCGGACTGCGGCCAGAACGTTTTCATGCTCTTGGTGGCGGATCACTGCTCCCACTTCTCGCCGCCGCTGTTGGCCGGCGTGGTGGCGGCGGCCGGACTCGAGGTGACGCAGGCCTCCAATCAATGGGTGGCCAAGGAAGTCAGCGTGGTGGCGCGACGTCCCCTCGTTGATTCGGTCCCCCAGCTTGAGGGCGGGCGGGTTGTCCTGCCGATGGTCGAGTCCGAGCGCGTCTTCGCCGGCGGACTCGAGTTGTCCCGCATTCTCGATCGCGTGAAGCCGTTGCTGGGGCGCGCGCAGTTCGGACTCTTCGGAACCGCCATCGCCGCCACCTGGCTGGATGCGCAGACGGGGAACGCCGCGAAATTCTTCGTGGACGAGGACGTGAACCGCACCGGGAAAACCCATTTTGGCCGGCCCATTCTGGCGCCGCAGAACGTGCCCCGCGGGGCCGCGGTGTTCGTCGCACTGCCGCCGGTTCTGTCGGCTCCCGTCTCGGAACGCCTGCGCGCCCTGGGTCGGGATCTCGAGGTGGTGGTGCCATGACCGCGGCTCGAGCCGTGTTCCTCGACCGCGACGGTGTGCTGATCGAGGACGTGCACCTGATCACGGAGTTGAACCGGGTGCGGGTGCTCCCCGGGGTGGTGTCGGCGCTGGCGCGACTCGCGGCCGCCGGGTTCAAGCTCGTGGTGGTCACCAACCAGACCGTGGTCGCCCGCGGCCTGGCGACGGAGGCGGACGTGGACCGTCTGAACGCGCACATGGCCACGCTGATCGCGGCGCAGGGTGGTCCCGCCTTCGATCGCATCGAAGTCTGCCCGCATCACCCCAGGGCCTTGATCGAGGCCTACCGGCAGGTCTGCGATTGTCGCAAGCCCGCGACCGGAATGCTGCGACGCTCCGCGCTGGCGCTCGGCGTCGAGCTCACCCGCAGTTTCCTGGTGGGCGACCGTATCACGGACATCGTGGCCGGCGCGCGCGCGGGGTGCCGGACCGTGATGGTGGAGACCGGACGTCACGCCGACGCTCCCATCGAAACCGCCGAGCCGCTGGACCCTTCGATTTGCGCGGACCACCTGTGCTGCGATCTCGCAATGGCGGCGGACTGGATTCTTGCCAACGCATGAAGGCGATGCTGCTTTGTGCCGGATTCGGCACGCGACTCGGCGATCTCACGCGGGATTGGCCGAAACCCATGCTGGAGGTTGGAGGGGCTCCGTTGCTGTCCTATCTCCTGGGTCACCTGCGTAAACACGGGATCCACGACGTGGCGATCAATCTCCATTTCCGGCCCGAAGTCATCCGGGAAGCGTATGGCGACGGTTCGCGATGGGGACTGCGCCTGACCTATTCGCATGAGGCGCAGTTGCTGGGCACGGCAGGCGGCGTGAAGAATCTTGAAGACTACTTCCGGGCGGAGGGGGAGCCCTTTCTCGTGCAGTACGGTGACATCCTGACCAACCAGGATTTCGGCGAGTTGTTTCGGGTTCATCGCGAGCGCGGCGCGCTGGTGACGCTGCTGGTGCACCATCGGGCGAAATCGAACAGCGTCGTGATCCGTGACGAGGCGAGCGGTCGCATCGAAGGCTTTCTTGAGCGCCCGAGCGAGGCGGCGCGTGCCGGGGTGGAGTCAACGTGGGTGAACTCGGGCGTCTGCGTCTGTTCGCCCGAGGTGTTGGATTTCATTCCGGCCGGGCGCGCGGCGGATTTCCCGAGGGACGTCTTTGTGAAGCTGGCGGGCACCGGGCGGTTGTATTCGGTGCCCCTGACCGGCGATCGTTGCGCCATCGACTCGCCCGAGCGCCTGGAACAGGCACGGAGGATGGTGGCCAGCGGCGTTTGGAACCGGCTGTCGGGGAGCGCGAGCGGATCCGGAGGATCGTTCGCATGAAGGCGCCGCGCTTGTCGGTGGTCATTCCGAATTACAACCACGCCAAACTGCTGCCCACCTGCCTGACTGCGGTGCTGGAGCAGTCGGTCCCGGCCGACGAGGTCATCGTGATCGACGATGGCTCGACCGACGACAGTCGGGAGGTGCTGGCAGAGTTCGCGGCGCGCTACCCGCGCCTGCGCCTCGAACCCAACGAGCGCAACCTGGGCGTTGTTCCCACCATGAACCGGGGGCTTGGGCTCGCACGGGGCGAGTACGTGGCGTTTCTCGCCGCCGACGACGAGGTCCTGCCGGGATGGCTGGAGAGAACGCTCCCGGAGTTGGAGAGGCATCCCGGGGTGGGGTTGGTGTGTGGCCTCACCGAATGGCGATGCCAAGACACGGGCATGACCTGGAAGCACGGCGTGCGGATGCCATCCGACGGCGCGTTCCTCTCTCCGGACGTCATGGTCCAGCTCGGACGAGCAGGACGTCTGACCATTTCCGGCCAACATGCCTTGATGAACAACGCGGCACTCGTGGCGGCCGGAGGGTGGAAGCCCGAGCTACGCTGGTTCACCGACTGGTTCGCGACCTGCGTAATCGCGTTTCGGCACGGCATGGTTCACGTCCCGGAGGTCCTGTCGGTGTTCAATCTCCACGCGAACTCCTATTACAACACTGCGGAGTCGAAGGCGCAGCGCCGCGAGACGATGGTGCGCATTCTGGAGCATCTGGAGAGCCCGACCTACGCCGACGCGGCGCCGCGCCTGGGCGCCAGCGGGCTTTTGGGTGGCTTCGGCTGGCCGATGGTAGCGCTGGTCATGGGTGAGTCGCGTCATCGGCGATTCCTCACGCCGGGATTTGTCCGTCATGCCGCACGTCGGTCCGCGGAGGCGTTTGGACGCCGGTACCTGCCTGGATGGCTCGCGCGCGCGTGCTTGAGAGTGTTTTACCGCGGCCAGTGATGCCGTCCGGCACCGGTTTGCACCTTCGAAACCCGGCTTGAACCGCTCCGGCCCCTTCCCCAGCGTTCCGGAAGCGGGTTCCTCAGCGGATTCCGGGCAGGATGAACTTCGACCTCATCATCGTGGGCGGCGGCATCGTCGGGTTGGCGACCGCCTTGCGCGTGCTGCAAGCCAGGCCGCGCACGCGGCTGTTGTTGCTGGAGAAGGAGTCGCGTCTCGCGCGGCATCAAACCGGCAACAACAGCGGGGTCATCCATTCGGGCCTCTACTACAAGCCGGGATCGCTCAAGGCGCTGAACTGCCGGCAGGGATACCACGAGCTGCTCGAGTTCTGCCGCACGCACCATGTGC
>CAZYJB010000261.1:0-6223 GCA_964647675.1 uncultured Verrucomicrobiota bacterium
CAAGCGCGTGAAGGACATGCTCGTGAAGCTGAGCAATGAAGGTCAGACGCTGCGCTATATCGGCGAGGCCGGACGCGCGGCGGAGGTGAAGGCGTTGGTGAACATGGTCATGAACATCAACACGGCGGGCCTGGCCGAAGGCCTCGGACTCGGGCAGGCGCTCGGGCTCGACCTGGCCATGTTGCGCGAGGTGTTCTCGCAGACCGGCGCCAATTCGCGCGTGCTCGCCACCGACGGCGAGGACATGCAGAACCGCGACCATTCCTGCTTCTTTTCGGCCGAGCACGCGGCCAAGGACTCCGGCATCGCGCTGCGGCTGGCGCAGGAGCAGAAGCTGGAACTTCCCCTGGCCACCGCCACGTTGAAGCAATACACGCGGTTGGTGAAGGCGGGGCTCGGCGGCCTCGACAAATCTGGGGTTGCGGAACTGACGTTCAAGGGCCGGTTCAAGCCCAAGGCCAAGGCCAACGGCAAGGCGAAGGCCAAAGGCAAGGCAAAGAAGCCCGCCAAGGCTGCCCGGGCACGCCGGTAACACGTTGCGGGAGCAAGTCGAGCGACGCCTGCACGGCGACGCCGCCGTGGACGCGGTCTTTTCGCCCGAGACTTTGATTTGGTTTCGGTGTTGCAGAATGGTCGGAGCATTGTCGGACTCCCTGCGTTCGAAGACCGCTGCATGAATTCGCGATCCACGTCGGCCTCCTCCACGAACCCGAACTCGAACTCCGCTCCGCCGTCCGGTGGCGGGCCGCGTCCCATCGTCTGGCTGGTGGCGCTGGGCGCCCTGGTGCTGTTGATCGTGCTGGTGATGCCAAGGCCTGGCGGACGTGGCGCCGCTCCTTCCGATGGCTCTCCCGCGGAAGCGTCCGGCGGCAATTCGGACGGCGGTGGTATCAGTGCCGCGGGAGGCAGTGCCCGCCCGCGGCCGAGGTTGGCGTCGGAGGGCGGACGGGGCGCACCCCGCACCGCGGAGCAGCAGGTGGCGGACAAGGTGACCGCATTCGCGCGGCAGCGGCGCGACCTGGCGGGGCAGGTGGCGCGCCAGCTCAATCTCAACGTCCCGCCCGACGTGCAGAAGTTCTTCGACGCGGTCGAAGCGGGCGACTGGCGTGAAATCAAGGGACTGTACTCGACCCTCATGTCACGGCGCGATGCCGGGGCCGACCCGGAACTCGCGGCGCTCTGGCCGGCCCTTCGCGAGACGTACGGCGCCGTCGAGCAAAGCCAGTTCTGGCCGGCGCAGGAGCTTCTCTCGTATGGGCAGACAGTGCTCAGTGCGCTGCCGCCGGGGGCGGTCGTGATCGCCGGGAATGACGCCTCGCGCGCCATTCCAGCGCTGGTGAGCGAGACCGGTGGCGGCGCGGCACGCCCCGTGATCCTGCCAGCGGATTCGACCGACGATGCCGGCACGCTCGCCTACCTCTCCCTCGTGCATGGCGATCGACTCGTGCTGCCGTCGTCCGCGGAGGCGCAGTCGGGTGACGCGGAGCCCAACGCCGCCGCCGGGGGACGTTCCCGCGCCGGTGGGTTGTTTCGTGCGTTGATCGAGAAGAACCCGAATACGCCGCTGCTCGTCGCCGACGGCGCGGCAGCGGCGGCGCTCGGGCTCGAGGTGGTGCCGCGCGGTCCGGTTCTGGAAGTGGTCTCGGGTGGCGCCACCGTGGCGGACACGCAGGCGCGCGCGACGGAGACCCTTGCGTACTGGCGGGACACCGCGCAGCGGTTGCAGGCCGATGGGTCGATGGCCGGTGACGCCCCCACGCGTCAGGCCTACGCCAACATGGCGGTGAGCCAGGCGAACCTCTACGCCACACGCAACCTGCCGTCGGAAGCGGACGAACTCTACCGCTACGCCGTGCAGGTCGCGCCCGCCGCCATTGCGCCGGTCCAGTCGTATGCCAGTTATCTCGCAGGCTCGGGCCGCATTCCCGAGGCGATCCAGATGCTTGATGCCTTCGCGCAGCAGAATGAAGGAATGCGCGGTGCGGCCGAAGCGATCCGCCGCACGCTGACGCCGCAGCAGTAGGGGTGCGGGACGACGGGCGAGCGATGAGATGCGGGGAAGCAGGACTTCCTGCTTGGGAAGCGAGGCGCGTGGCTCGCCGGCTCCGACCGGCGAGTCGGGCCAAAGGCCCGAAAGGAGATCGCCCAGGGCCGCAGGCCCTGGGCTTCAGAGCATCCGCAGCAGGCCCACGAAATGCAGGACGGTGGTCTTCTCGGCCCGTGAGGCGTTGAGGTCGACGCGGAATTCCAGCGCGAAATCGTTGAGTCCCTCGGGATCGACGAGCACCTGCAGCACCTGCCACGAGGCGCGGTCCTCGGAGGGTTTGACCTGGGTGTAACGGAGGTTGCGCGCCTCGGGATCGAGCCGGACGCGACGCCGAGCTTCGAGGAACTCGTCGAACGCGCGGGCGAGGGTGGCCGCGGCTGGTAGCGGCGTCCCGCCCGGTTCCACGTCCGGTGCCGCCGCCGCGGGCAGGGGCGGGACCTGCGCCAACGCGTCCTCGGGCGAACCGTCCACCAGCGCGCGCAGGAAGGCGAAGATCCGGGTGCGCACGAGCGCGGTGAAGGCGCGGGTGTCGCGGGTGATATCCAAGCGCGCCTCCTCGGCGCCCGGGGGCCGAACCTCCGCGGTCGTGGTCGCGGTCGCGGTCATGGTCTGGCGGGAGGGGTCGCGCATGCGTTCCCATTCCTCAATCAAACTGGAGTCGACCTGTCGGATCATGGCGGACAGGTAGACCTCCGCGTCGCGCAGCGCGTCGGTCTTGGCGGCATCCGGCACGGTCTGGGAGAGCACCTTGTAGACGCTGTGCGTGTGGCGCAGGAGCAGACCCTCCGAACGATGCAGTTCGTAGAGTTTGATGTAATCGGCGAACGAGCGGAACTCCTCGAACATCTCGCGCACGATCGACTTGGGGCGGATGTTCTCCTGCCCGACCCAGGGGTGCTTGTCGGCGAAGGCGTTGAACGTCGAGTAGACGAACTCGCGCATGGGCTTCGGGTACTCCAGCTTCTCGAGCTCCTCCATGCGCTGGTCGTAGTCCAGACCCTGCTGCCTGAGCTCGGCGACCTTCGCGGCCTTCACCTTGTCGAGTTGCCGGCGGAGGATGGTATCGGGGTTCTCGAGGATCGACTCGACGAGTGTGAGAACGCTGAGCACATGGTCGGGGGCGGCGGGATCGAGGAGAGGCAGGGTCTCGAGCAGGTAGAGCGAGAGCGTCTGGTCCATCGAGAAGTCGTCCTGCAGGTCGACGTTCACGCGCACTTTGGGGGCGTTCGGCGCGGTCGCGCGCGCCCCGGGCGGGATGAACTCGATAATGTGCCGGTCGAGGAGCGAGCGGAACAGCTGCCAGGCGCGCCGGGAATGCGACTTCTTCTGGTTGGGAGACTCGTGCGAACGGCGGATCAGGTCACGCATCGCGGCACAGCCGTCGGTGGGACGGCTGAGGACGTTGAGCAACATGCCGTGCGAGATATGGAACCGCGACGTCAGCCGCTCGGGCGTGGCGTGGATGAGGCGCGTGAAGGTCTTCTCGTCCCAGTTGACCCAGTTCTTGTCGGGCGGCTGGCGGCGCTGGAATTTCTTTCCGTCCCGCTTGGACTTCTCCTCGAGCTTGAGGTTCTCGACCACGTGCGCGGGCGCTTGCGCGACCACCCAGCCGCGGTCGTCGAACCCCTTGCGCCCGGCGCGGCCCGCGATCTGGTGGAAGTCGCGCGCGCTCAGCACGCCGATCTTCTGTCCGTCGAACTTGGTGAGGCGCGTGAACAGAACGGTGCGGATGGGGACATTGATGCCGACGCCGAGTGTGTCGGTGCCGCAGATGACCTTGAGCAGTCCGCGCTGCGCGAGTTGCTCGACCAGCACGCGGTATTTCGGCAACAGGCCTGCATGGTGCAGTCCGATGCCGTGCCGCAGCCAGCGCTTCACGTCGGGTCCGTAGGGGCTGTTGAACTGGAAGTTCTCGAGCGCAGCCGCGATGGCCGCCTTCTCGTCACGCGAGCAGACGTTGATGCTGGTGAAGTCCTGGGCGCTTTCGGCGGCCTCAGCCTGCGTGAAATGCACCACGTACGCCGGCGCCTTGGCCTCGCGCACGAGGGCCTCGAGCGTTTCCGCCAGCGGTGTCTCCGCGTAGGAGAACTCGAGCGGCACGGGACGGTCCTGGGACCGGATGGTGACCGCTTCGGCGCGGTTCAGTCCGCGCAGGCAGTTTTCGAAGAACTCGGTCTCGCCCAGGGTGGCGGACATGAGGAGGAACCGCGCCTGGGGCAGCGTGAGCAGAGGGATCTGCCAGGCGCCCCCGCGATCGCGGTCGGCGTACCAGTGGAACTCGTCCATCACCACGTCATCGACGCGCGCGGCGGCGCCTTCGCGCAACGCGATGTTGGCGAGGACCTCGGCAGTGCAACAGAGGATCGGTGCGTCGCGGTTCACCGTGGCGTCGCCGGTGCTGAGCCCGACGTTGTCGGGACCGAACTCGCGGCAAAGGTTCATCCACTTCTCGTTGACCAGCGCCTTGATGGGGCAGGTGTAGACGGAGCGACGTCCGCTCGAGAGCGACTGGAAGTGCAGGGCTGAAGCGACGAGGGATTTCCCCGAGCCAGTGGGGGTGTTGAGGATGACGTGGCGACCCTCGAAGAGGTCGAGGATGGCGGCTTCCTGGGCCGGGTAGAGTTGGAGCCGGCGGGTTTCGGTGTATTCGAGGAACCGCGATAGCAGGGTGTCGGCGTCGGGACGCCCGTCCTTGGGCAGGAAATCGTAGAGAGTGTCGCGCAAGGCGGGTCGACGCTACGGCGAGGTAGCCGCGGCCGTACAGCTCGCGCTGACTGGCGTTGGCGACCGGGGTCGCTGGAGGCGGGCGAGCGTCGCCTGCACCGCGACGGCCACGATGACGAGGGAGGGAGGTCACGGAATCCGGAATCGGAAACCGGCCTGGTTCAGGAAGGCGGTGGGCGGGCGAACGGTGAGCGTGCCATTCGCCTCGACGGTCAGGGAATCGAGGTCGAACCGGTCGGTGACCCTGTCCAGAACATCGGTGCAGATCTCCTTTCCGGCGAACGACCAGCATTCGCGCCGCGTGAACGATTGCCGTCCCGCGGGCACGTCCTCGATCGACGCGGGTGGCGAGGGCCACGCCAACGCGGCCGTGCCGCGGAACCGCAAGTCGGGAACAGCACCGATCGGCCAGTCGAGGAGCCCCGACCAGGACAATTGCCCATGCACGTTCCCCGGGAAGGACGCCCAGCCGGTTAAGCCCGAGAAGGAGGCGGAGACCTCCCCCGACTTCCGCGCTTCGAACAGGGTGTCGAATGCGGCGGCGTCCGAGGCCGTGCCCAGGGCGAGGCGCCCGCGGATCCGCAGGGACACCGGATCGAGTTCGGGCGCGGCGCGGAAGGTGAACGGCATAGCGCCGAGGAGGAACTCTCCCGTCGCCGAACCGCGCAACGTGTAGGTGCTGCGTGTCGTGTCGAGGATGCCATCCACGGCGAGGCGCCCGAGGTCGCGAGGCAAGTGAAGCGTGCCGGCGACGGAGACGGCCACCTGGCGCGAGAGCCAGTTGCCGGAGCCCGCGAGGTCGGCGAGCCGCAGGTCCCAGCCCAATGCCCCGCGGTCTTCGAGTCGCAGGGCCTGCACGCGCAGGGAACCGGTGGTGTCGAAGACACCGCGGGCCGTGCCGAGGGGCGAGGCATCGAGCCCGGGCAACGTGAGCGGACCTTGCACGGTCAGCGCGCCGGTGGTGCCGAGTCGCCAGAGTTGTCCCTGAAGACCGGCGAAACGCAGGCCTCCCAAGGCAGTGGTTCCTCCGGCGTCGAGCTGCAGGGCGGCGTCGCCATTGGGACTGAGCAGGCCCGAGAGGCTGGTGGCGGGCAGGCCGGGCAGGGTGCCGGCGGGAAGGGTGGCGGCGAGGGTGAGCGTCGGTGTCTCGCGCCGCGCCGCGTTCCACTGGGCCGCGATATCGCCGGGCGCCAGCGGTGAATCGAACACCGCGATCTCATCGAGCAATCCGGTGAAGAACTCGGTGGCGCGTCCGCCGGACACGCGCGCTCCGAGCGTGGTGTCCGCCGCGACCTCCGCGAAGCGCATCCCGTCGAGCGCCTGCCAGGCCTCGAGGCGGCCGTCGAGGTAGAGTGCCTGCGCGGTGCCGTCGCAGGTGAGCACCACGTGGTGCCACGCGTCGTCGTCGAGACGCGTTCGGCCGCTGAGGAGGTTGGAAACCAGGGCGCCCGT
>CAZYJB010000262.1:0-6218 GCA_964647675.1 uncultured Verrucomicrobiota bacterium
ATCCGAATCGCGCCAGCTCGAGCTCGTCGGCACATGGCGCCGTCGGGGTGAATTCGATTCCGAACGTCAACACGGGGAGCTCCATCCCACCGCGGCCGGTGCGTACCGACGTCATGGGCACGCCCGGGGCGGGCGGGAATAACAACGGAGCGGTGGTGAATTCGTCCATTCCGGTGACGCAACAGTACGAAGTGCTGATCCGGCAGCGACAGGCGGCGGAGTCGGTCGGCATTCAGTTACCGCCGATTCCGGGTGTGTCAGCGCCGGTGGAGCAGGGTGGCCCCGAGTGACCGTGGGCGCGTCGGCGGCGGGCGGTGAGGGCGACGGAAAGCGCTTCGCCCGCTGGCACGATCGCCTCGTGTGGATTCTACGCATTCGAGGGATTCCGAGTCCCGACCCGCGTTCGCGGTGGGCCGGCGGCGTGCGGCCTTTCCCCGCGTGGAAAGGGCACGGAAAGCGACCCGGACTGCGAGGCGGGGTGCTCGGGATGGTGCTTCTTCTGTCACCCAACGCGTTCTCGGCGCGGGCGGAAGGTGCCGAACCCGTGGCGCGTCCGACGGTATCCGCGACGAACACTCCTCCCACGCCTCTTTCCCGGCCGGGGAGAACCGTTCCGCGACTGGGCACCAACGACGTCGTGGGCGGCCGACTGCTTCCCTTTCGCGCGCCGCTGAACGCCTATGCGCGGGCGCAGCTCGGTCGATTGGGAACGAATGTGGCGTTCATTTCGGCGGTGCTGATGTTGCCGGAGGATTGGCAACGCACGCCCACGACGCCGTTGTTGATCGTGTGTTCGTCCAGTGGAGCCCCCGCGCTGCCCCAGGTGCCGAGATACGCTGAGGTCGCGCTGGCAGAGGGGTGGGCGGTGCTGGCCGCGGACGGCCCGCGGTTGCCGGCTGATCGTGATTCGGTGCTGTGGAACTGGGGCACCGTGGGCAGTGCGCTGGACTACCTGCATCAGTCACTGCCCGCGACGCGCGGATGGGCGGTCGCGGTGGGCGGGTTTTCCGGCGGTGCGAAGCGGGCGGCGTGTGTGGCGGCCGCGGCGATGCAGGCGCGTTATGGGGTGAAGGGAGTGTTCATGGGCGGTTGCAACGAGGACAAGGCCACGACCGGCGGTCTGCTGTTCAGCGCGGGACCGAAGTTTCCAGCGACGCGCATGTTTCTGAGCAACGGCACGGAGGATCAGATCGCCGGCCCGGCTTATGGCGCCGCGGTCAAGGCGGCGATGGAACGTTCCGGGTTTTCGCGCGTGCGATGTTCGACCTATCCGGGCGGGCACGTGTTGGACGAGGGCGACCTGCGGGACGCCCTGAAGTGGTTTGGTGAGTCCGAGGGCGCGGCGCGGTGAGGGCGTGACGACCCGGAGCAGGTTCAGGTGGGCCCCGCGGGCAGGTGAATCATCGCGCGGGTGTGTGAAACAGCGATTGCGACTTCGCCGGCCGTTTGGCATGCAAAGCGTTCCTGTATATGCGACCTCTCGCCCAACTGGCTTCGCTCGCTGCCCTGGCCTTGCTGGCCGGCTGCCAACCCTCGGGAACCTCGAAGGATCCGGTTCTGGTGCGCCAGCAATTCGCCGGCCTGCGTGCGGTTGCGTCGCGGCCGGACCTGGCCGTGACAGGCGGCCTGCTTGGCTCGCCGGAGTCGCTGCGGCTACGGGGGCAAGTGGCGCAGGGATTGGCCGAGGTGATGCCCTCGTGGTTCGGTGCGTCGGGTGCCGCTGCGACCAACCACGCCGCCGCCCTCGTTCCCGTCGTGCAGACCCTGCTCGATGGCGAATCCGTTCTTGTGGTGCGGGGCGACGGAAAGTCGGTGCGGTCCTGCGTGCTGGCGGCGCGCGTGGAGGGTGCAGCGCCGACGGTGGGGCAGGAGCTGGGACGTGTGCTGGCCTCGGTGCTAGGGGGAGGCGCGCCCGCGGCGGGGGCGGTCTCCTGGGAGATGCCGGGCGCGGCCGGAGGCGCTGCGGCGAAGTTTTTCTCGACCAACGGCTGGGTGGTGATCGGGCGGGGTCCGGGCGCCTTCGAGGCGCTGGGGGATCCGCTGCGACAGGGCCGTTTACCGGCGCCGGCGCTGTCGAACTTTGTGTGGCGCGGTGAAGCGGACCTGGCGTCGGTCGCCAAACTGGCCGGATGGAAGGACGCGCCGCCGGGGCCGGTCGCGCAATGGCCGCGCGTGCAGGCGACGGTGGAACCGCGCAACGGCCGGCTGCGGACCCAGGCCAGCCTCGAGTATGGTTCGCCGCTGGCCCTGGCTCTCCAGGCCTGGGTGATCCCGACGAGCGTACTGACCGACCCGCTGGTCGGATTCACGGCGATGCAAGGGGCCGATGTTTGGCTGGGGCGAACCGGGTGGATGTCGGATCTGGGGGTGAAGGAATGGCCCAAGCAAATGTTCCTCTGGTCGCTGGGCAGCCGGCCTTGGCAGCAGTATTTCGCGGGTCCCGTGGCGTCGCCGACCAACGTGATCGCGCAACTGGCGCCCACGCTGCCCTTGAAGCTGCTCACCAACACCGTCTGGGCGGGGCAGTCGTTCGGCATGCGCCTGACCAATCAGGGCTCGCGCCTCGAGTTGCGCGGCCTGCCGTTCTTCGCGCCATTTCTCGAAGGCATCCGCCAGGACAGCACAGAGATGCTCTTTGGCGGGTTGTTCCTGCCGGCGAAAGGCGCACCGCCGGCGCCGTCGGAGTTGCTTGGTCAGGTGGCCGGCCGCACCAATCTCGTGATGTACGACTGGGAGGTGACGGGGCGGGTGATCGTGTCGACGAACGAAGTTCGCGCGAATCCTTCGGCGGCACCGCGGCGCAAGGTGGAGACCAACCAGATCGGGCGGCTCTTGCAGTTCAAGCACCTCGCGCAGTTTGGAACAATGATGTCCGCGCCGGTGACGGCCCTGCCCACCACAGCCGCGGGTGACGTTGCCGTGCCCGGCTCCGAGTGGATCGACGCGTCATTGCCTGTCTTGGGGGACACGGTGACCGAAGTCACGCTGGCGGGTCCTTCGACGCTCGCACTGACGCGGCAGTCCCAGGCGGGCTTCAATTCCATCGAACTGATCTATCTCCTGCGCTGGCTGGAGAACCCGGGATTCCCGGGCTGGACGCCTCCCGTCCCGCCGGAACCACGCCGGCGTCCGAATGCGCCCGCGACTCCCGCGGGGGCGGCACCGGCGGCGCCCGCCAAGCCCACGGTTCAGGCGCCGAAACCCTGAGTTCCCCACGCTACGCAGTTCGCATGCCCTCCCTGCTCAAGCTTGGCGTCAACATCGACCACGTGGCGACCCTGCGCGAAGCGCGGTACCGCGACCGTGGCCGCGGCGAGCCGGATCCCGTCGCGGCGGCCGTGCTTTGCGAAGAGGCCGGCGCGCACGGCATCACGGCGCACTTGAGGGAAGACCGCCGTCACATTCTCGATCGCGACGTGTCGGCGTTGCGCCGCGCGATCCGCACACGCCTGAACCTCGAGATGGCGCTGGCTCCCGAGATCGTGGAGATCGCGTTGGACGTCAAGCCGCACATCGTGTGCCTCGTCCCCGAGCGGCGGCAGGAAGTGACCACCGAGGGGGGGCTCGATGTGGTGGCGCGGTTCGACACGATTCAAGGCGTGTGCCGCCGCATGCGCGCGGCCGGCATCGAGTCGAGCCTGTTCATCGCGCCGGACCCCGCCCAGATCGACGCGGCGTCGCGCACGGGGGCGGAGTTCATCGAGTTGCACACGGGCGCCTATGCCGAGTGCGTGCTGAAGGGTGTCGGGGTGGAGGAGGAATTGGAGCGTTTGCGCGCCGGCGCCGAACAGGCACGTCACGCGGGGCTTCGGGTAAACGCCGGGCACGGGCTCACGGTTTCCAATCTGCCGGCACTCCTCGGGCGGGTGCCGCACATGGAGGAGTTGAACATCGGCCATAGCCTTGTCAGCCGCGCGGTGTTCGTGGGCCTGTCGCAGTCGGTGAGGGAGTTCCTCGACGCGATGCGCGGATACGAACTGGGGCCGGCATGATCGTCGGCGTGGGAACGGACCTGGTGGAGGTCGCGCGGATCGAAGCTGCGATGAAGCGTTTCGCGACGCGATTCGAGGAGCGGCTGCTGACTCCCTCGGAACTGGCGTACTGCCGCTCGCAGGGCGGTGTCGCGGCGGCAGTGGCGGCGCGGTTTGCGGCAAAGGAGGCGGTGGCCAAGGCCTTCGGCACGGGCATCGGGGCGGAACTCGGGTGGCACGACATCGAGATCGCGCGACAGAATTCGGGTCAGCCCGAGGTGCGACTGTTGGGCAAAGGCCTGGCTCTCCTGCAGTCCCGCGGCGCGCGAATCGTCCATGTTTCGATGACGCACACGCGCGGGCACGCCGCCGCGGTGGCGATCGTCGAGGGGTGATCCGGGTTCCGTCCAGAGCCAAGGGCGCGGGCGCTCAGCGACCGGCGTTTGCGCCTCGGTCCGCCGTATCCTCCGGCGGCGCTTCGCGGACCTTGTCGACGCCCACTCGTTTGCGGATGGCTTGCACCACCTCGTCGTCCCCGTCGCCTTCGGTCGAGAAGATCAGGGCGAACCACTCGTCGTCGCCGGTGGCGTCACGGGTCCACACCTTGATGGTCGTGTCGTCGGGCCAGCCTTTGGCATCGAGCACTTCGATGCGGTCGATGTCCTCGAATCGCGCGCGGTAGACCACGCGCGCGCCGGATTCCTCGTCTTCGAAGTAGGAGACGAGTCCGCGGTCGGTGACGAGGTTGCCATCCCCGTCGAGCCAGAGCAGTCCGTCGGAGTAGAAGTAGTGTGGGACCTCGCCTTCCTCGAGCAGATCGTGGCGTTCGAGCCATGAGCGGTGCCAGCGCGACAGTTGTTCGCCCGTCACCACGCGCGAGGAGGGCGCGATGCCGGTGCCGTCGAGCACGCTGAGCAGGAGGAGCAGCAGTCCGACGAGCACGAGCGGGTATTGCCACCAGCGAAGGCGGGCGCGCCGCGGCGAGGGGGTGTGATTGCGACGGTTCAGCCGGTCCACCAGCACCACGGGATAGAGCGCCGGGACACAGTTCAATAATTGGAGGAGCCACCACGGATCCGGCAGGCGCTTACACAGAGTCAGCCCGAAGAAAGCGACCGCAGTCCAGGTGGCGGCCGCGGTCGCGGCCTGACCACCACGGTCCTCGGCGATGCGGCGGCAGAGCGCGTGAAACCAGAACACCCCGAAAAAGGCGCGCCAGAAGGGCATGATGCGATTGCCCGAAGCATCGACCGGCTGGCGGCGCGCCGCCTCGCGCCAGCTCATCCAAAACCACCAAAAGGGATAGAGCCCCAGAGTGGCCAGGGAGAGGAGCACGAAGAGCCAGGGCGCGATGTGATGGAAACGCGCGGGACCGCCACCCGCGACCGCAGTCGTGTTCGCAGTCGCGCCCGGTTCAAGTTCATGCAAGGGCACCCAGGCGCCGGAGTCGCCCAGGCAGACCAGGTCGTCCGGACCAGCGCGTCCTTCGCGGATGAATCCGCGGAGTTCGTCGCGCTGGTAGGGGCCAAAGGTCTGGCCGTCGCGGTGGAGCCAGATGCCGCCCGCGGAGGGTGGCGTGCTCGGTGGCAGCGGAGGTTGTGGCTCAGGGGTTGATGCGGAGGGATCCATGATCGAGGTCGGCGCGCAGCCCTTCGGTTGCCGCGTGGACAGGAAGGCGCGGACAAATGGCCGCGGCCAGGATGCGGGCGTCGGCGAGGAAACGGTCCATGCCCTCGTCGTCGCGGTCGGGATCGTGGTGGAAGAGGAAGAGCGCGCGAACGCCGGCTTCGGAGGCGAACCGGATCACGCGATCCACGGCGCTGTGGCCCCAGCCGCGATGGCGGTGGTACTCGGCACGCGTGTACTGGGCGTCGTGGACCAGGAGGTCGGTCCCCTGGGCGAGGGCCAGCATGCGCGACTGCCGCGTACGGATGAGACGGTCGGAACGTTCCGACGCGCGAGAGCACGACACGGCATCGGGGATTTCGTGATCGGGCACGTAGGTCACGGATCCAGCCCGGGTATCGAGGCGGAACGCCACGCCGCCCCCGGGATGGAGCAGCGGGGCGGTTCGGATCCCGAAAGGACCCAGGTGGAGATGGTCGGTGCGCAACTCGCGGAACGTCAGGCTGCCCGGCATCTGGCGCAAGGGCACCGGGAAGTAGGCCGCCTCAACGGCGGTGGCGAAGGTGCGTCGCAGAGTGGTGGTGGTCCGCGACGAACGGCGGCTGACGAGGTGGATGTGCC
>CAZYJB010000263.1:0-6190 GCA_964647675.1 uncultured Verrucomicrobiota bacterium
GGAACCGACAAGGCGTCAGAAGACGCGTGCGTCAGGGGCGCCCCGTGTCCAACACGGCGCCGCGCCACCCCGGAAAGATTCCAAGGCGGACGTTCTACAGACCGGACGGGGACATTATTTGTTCAAAATCGGGTGGATCTGCAAGCCGCAGGAAAAATTGGGTCCGGCCTGCCCGCCGCCCGCCGCTGAAATTCACGGCGTGCGGCCCGTGATCCCTGCCCGCATCCGCGCCGTCACCCAGTCCGCATGCAACCGCGCGACCTCGCCCATCATGCCCTGTTCGTGCGCGCGCTTCGATGCTTCGGCCGCGTGACGAGCCTCCAACTCCGGGCGCCCCTCCGCTCCGTAATACATCGAAAGGTAAAGGTGGGCGTACAGCAGGGCCGCCTCCCGTCCCGACGCCTGGAGAACCCCCTCGGCCGCCGTGATCACGGCTTCCGCTGTGCCCTTGCCGGTCATCAGATCCTGAATCTGCGCCATCGGCACCCGCGCATCCCCGCTCACCGGAAGCCATGCCTCGCGCGCCGCTTTCGCTCCCGACACCTTGGCGACACACGCGAAATGCCAGGCTGAGTTCTCGACGTCCGACAGGTTCACTGTCCGGTGCAACTCGAAGAGGCGCCGACCGTCGTCATAGCGTCCCGCATAAAACTGCGCGATGCCCAACTGCCACAACTCCGCCGCGCGGGCCGGGCGCAGTTGCGCGTACTTCTCCAGGTCCGCCACCGACCCCGCGAACTCGGCCATGCGCAGGCGCACCAGGCCACGCTCGAGATACAGCGAGGGCTGTGCGGGATCCAAGGTCATCGCCTTCGTGAGGTCGGCGTCCGCCTTGGTCAGGTTGGCCAGTCGCGTCCAAAGCTGGGCGCGGTGGAAAAGCAGCCGCGGATCCCCCGGCACCAGCGCGATGGCCTCGGTCAGGTTCTCGATGGCCTGCGGGAACAGGCCCCGGGACTCCGCGTCGCGCGCGCGCTGTACCCATTCGGTGGCGCCGACGGGAGGTTTCGCAGGCGGGGCGACGGACAGGCTCTTCCCTGCCCCGGGAACCGCCGGCTTGTCTTTCGGAGCACTCTCGGCCGCGCCCAGCGCCCCGGACCCGCACGTCAGCGCGGTTCCCGCCAGCAGGAGCGCCCACGCCGCGCGTGGGACCCGGGAAAATCCATGCATGTTCATGACGATGGCGTTGTTCGGCGGTCACCGCGGCGCGGTGGGGGTGACCCGGGACCGCTGGTTTCCTCTCGAGCCGCCGGGCTCCCGCGCCACGGAGACCGCGACCGGTCGCGGCATCCACGACAAAAGAAACAGGATCCCCACTCCCGTGCAGATCGCCGTGTCCGCCACGTTGAACGCGGGGAAACCGAGCAGGTCGCCATCCCTTCGAACCACATGGAAATAGAGGAAATCCACCACGTGCCCGTGCATCAACCGGTCGACCAGGTTTCCCAGGATGCCGCCGGAAACGAGTCCCAGCGCGACTTGCCCGGGCAGGGTGTCCCCTTCGAAATGCCGGCGTGCGAGATAGAGCAGCACCAGCGCCACGACGGAAACCACCGCGAGGATGTGGTTATTGCCATGGAACAGACTCCACGCCGCACCCGTGTTGCCCCAGTGCACGAGTTTGAAAAAGCCCGGCAGCACCTGGACCTCCATGCCGAAGGAAAGCTGGCTGGCCACCAGCCACTTGGTGGATTGGTCGAGCACGAACACCAGCAGCGCGAGGCCGAGCAGCCGCCGTTCGGGGGTCCATTTCATGACGCGGCCTTCATGACAGGGGCCTCGTCTAGCCAACCTGACCTGCCCGACACAATCTCATTCGCCGCCCGGCTCCCGCCCCGTCGCGCTTGAGGACCCGCTTCCAGATGGCCTTAATGCACCGCATCCCAATCCTTTTGATGCCCTGCCCCCGTCCACTCCCATGAATCCGTCCCCCGAACCCCCTCCCGCCGATGGTGCGCGCGTGATCGCCAGGGTCGAACTCCATCCTGACGGCACCCCACGCGGATTCATCCTGAGGGCGGGTGCCGAAACCGCGGCGCTGGTCCCCGGGCATTCCTGGACCCAGGTCGATCATTTCAAATGGGTGACCCGCGGGCTGATCGAACCGCCGCAGTCATTCCATGTGCACGCGGACGGCTCGGTGGATCTGAACGGGGAATCGTTCTCGCCCGGCGATCCCGCTGCGGCCGAGGCCTTCACCCGGCTGCTCAATGCGCGGCACGTCGCCAAGGTCACTCCCCGCGCCGCGCCCCCGCGCCGTGAGGTCAACCCAACGGCCGCACGCGGCGTGGTCTACCACGTGCGCCTTGATCCGTACGGACACCTGCTCATCCGGGCCCAGCGCGGAACCGAGCAGACCGAAACCGGCATGCGCGGTCTCGCGCACCTCGCGACCGAGGGTTGGACCCGGCCGTTCCAGTCCCTGCATGTCGATCCCCTCCAGCGGTTCGTCGAGCTGAACGGCCACCGTTTCGAGCCCACGGCGGAAGGCGCCACCGCCTTGGAAGCTTTCCTCACCGCGGAATGCGCGCCGCCCCGGTCGGCCTCGGGCGCCGATTCCGTCGTCGTGCGCGAGAACCCGGCCTCGTCCACCGGATTCGACATCGCGTTTCACGTCACCCGTGCGGGCGCACGCGCCGAAATCCACGGCCACCTGAATCAGGAGACACTCGACGCGCTGCAGGACGCCGGGCACAGCGACCTGCTCCAACCGGGCGTCGTCCTGCGATTGGCGCCTCCGTTTCTCTACTTCCGCCGCCGCCGTCCGGACGGCGGAGAGTCCACCATCCCCGAGATCGGCGATGTGAAGTATCGCTCCACGACCGCCCAACAGCTCCAGCACCTGCTGAACCACCCTGCGATCCGCCGCGGCGGCGGGGTCGCCCTGGACGCAGCCGGGTCTCCGGCGTCGCCGGACTCCACGATGCCGGCGCCGTCGTCACCACCGTTGCCACCGCCGGCCGCGGTAGCGTCCCCTCCCACGCCAGCACCCCGCCGGGACGCACCGACTTCCACGGCGCCCAAGCCGCCGCCGCTTCCACCGACGCCACCCAAGTCGGCCGACGAGCCGACTCCATTCCCGGCGCCCTTCACCGAAACGCGGGATCCCCACCTCATCCACGAGGCAGTCTTCCGCGCCCTGGCCGAAGCTTCAGGACATGCCGTCCAGGACCTTCGACTGAGCCTGGACCGCATCTTCCACGATCGCCGGTTTGAGGTGGTTTCGTTCGACGACGCCGAGATCTCCAGCGTCCTGCAACTGCGCGCCGCGTCGTTCCACGGCGTCTACCTCGTGCATCTCGCGCACGAACGCCTCGATCTCGTGATGGCACACCATGGCGTTCATTTCGAATGGGGCACCGACCGCTGCCTGGTCCAGCCCTCGGCGGGCGCTGAGTCCGCCGAGTACCCGCAATCAGCGCTGCTTGGGCTGGCGCGGCAACCGGGCGGCGGCTGGGCCTTCGTCGTCACGCCGCGTTTCCGCGAATGGTCCAAGCGCTTCGAACCTGCCTGTCGCGAGGCGGAGATCCGCATCCTGGACCCCTACGAGTTTGCGACCGAGGGCCACACCCTCGAGCGCCTCTGGCCGCCGCCGGCGAGGGCGCTTTCGTAGGCGAGGGCCGCCCGTCGAAAAGGCGATGCACATCGCCCCGCTCCGGCGCCGAATGCCGCCTCTCACCGCCGTCGCATCATGAGCTCCCGGAATCGTCCCGCTCCCTCCCGTCGCCAAACCGCCACCCGCCCGCCTTCGTGCCCCGGTTCGTCGCGGCGCGCATTCCTCGCGCGCTCCGCGGCGGCAGCCACCGCCGCGATCGCGTTGCCCACGTTCATTCCCGCCTCCGCGCTGGGCGCCGACGGCCACGTGGCGCCCAGCGAGCGCATCACCCTCGGCTTCATCGGGTGCGGTGATCACGGCGTGAACTGGAACATGGTCCATTACCGCCGCCTCAAGGCCGCACAGATCCTCGCGGTCTGCGACGTCGACGAACGCCGGTTGTTCCGCGCCAAGGAGACCGTCGACGAACACCACGGCAACACGGATTGCCTTTCGACCCGCGATTTCCGCGAGGTGCTCGCGCGAAAGGACATCGACGCGGTGATGATCTCCACGCCGGACCACTGGCACACGATCATCAGCCTGCTTGCCCTCCAGGCCGGCAAGGATGTGCAGTGCGAGAAACCCACCCTCACGATCCACGAAGGCAAGGTGCTGGTGGACGCCGTGCGCCACACGAAACGCGTGTTCCAGACCAGCACCGAAGATCGCGCGGTGCCCGAATACCACCGCCTCGCCGAACTGGTGCGCAACGGGCGCATCGGAAAGCTGCAGCGCATCGAGGTGCTGCTGCCAAGACAGCCCACCGGCCCCGGCGATGCCACGCCCCAGCCCGTGCCGCCCGGTCTCGACTGGGAGCGTTGGCTCGGTCCCGCACCGTTCGCGCCTTACACCAAGGACCGCGTGCACTTCAATTTCCGGTGGATCTGGGATTACTCGGGCGGGATCATCTGCGACTGGGGCACGCACCTCTTCGACACCGCGCAATGGGCGAACGACACCGAGCGCTCGGGCCCGGTCGAAATCGAAGGCACCGGCACCCATTGGGAAGGCGGCCTCTACAACACGGTGAAGGACTACGACGTGACCTTCCGCTATGCCAACGGCGTGGTGATGACCTGTCGCCCGGGCAATCCGAGCATCAAGTTCATCGGCAGCGAAGGTTGGGTCGGCAACCACGGCTGGCGCGCGCCCGTGGAGGCGAGTTCGAAGGCGATCCTCGAATCGGTCATCGGCCCCAACGAAACACGGCTCTACACCAATCCCGCCGGCGAGCATGATGACTTCCTGAAGGCGGTGAAGAGCCGGAAGGATCCCTATTTCCCCGTCGACATCGGCCACCGCGTCTCGACCGTCTGCCACCTTGCCAACCTCGCCATCAAGCTGGGACGCAAGTTGCGCTGGGACCCGGTGAAGGAGGCGTTCATCGGCGACGCCGAGGCCACCCGGATGATGGACCGCCCCCGCCGCGATCCCTGGCAGTTGCCGAAGGTGGCTTGAGGCTGCGCCCTTCCCCACCTTTCCTCGCGCCTTCGCGCCTTCGCGGCTTCGCGTGCGATCAACCGCATTGCTGGCCCAGCCTTCACGGGGGGGAGAGGCAATGGTCATCAAATACCTCCGGCTTAGGGAACCACCGTCACGCGTCGCTTCATGGCCGCGTCGCGCAGCGGACCGTCTTTGCAGGCGAGCGGCAGCTTGAGGCGCAGCGCCAGTTCCAGATAGGCGGCGTCATAGACGCTCAGGGTAAGTTCGACCGCAAGCTGGGAGATCCGCGTGAATGCCAGGACGGACATCTCGTGATCCACTTCGAAGCCCAGGGTCTTCAGCGCCTCCAGCGCCACCATCCGTTCGTCCGCCGTCAACTTGCCCCGGCGTTCCAGCACGAGAAGCGCGTTTGCGATCTCGACGGGCCACAAGGCGGGCACGATCACGGTGGCACCCTCTCCAACCTTGGCCAGCAGGGCGTCGGTTTGCGGCGTGGCCTGTCCGGGATGGACCCAGGCCACGGCCATCGATGCATCCACGACCAGCCGGTCCATCAGCGCCGTCCCTCGTCGATGGCGGACCGGACCTCCGCGTCGGACAGCTTCGTCCTTCGCTTGGAACGGCCGCCGATGCGCAGCCGCAACTGGGTCAGGTCGGCCACTGCCCGGCGGACCTGCTCCAGGCTTCGCCGTCCCTCGGGCACAATGCGGGCGACAGGTTTGTCATGTCGGGTGATGACGATCTCCTCGCCGCGTCCCACGCGTTCGAGCAGCTCGCCGAACCGGGTCTTGGCTTCAAAGGCGGTGACGGTGGCCATGGGCGCTGTTCTCCAAATTAACCAGACGTCGATCAGTCTATTGCGGAGGGACGGAAAAGACAACCCGAGCTCTCAGCGTGCACGGGAAATCGCCAAGGCTATCAAACATCGACGAGCGACGAATGACCATTGGAAGCGAACGGGTGGAACGTTGTCTCCGTGAACTCCGGCTCCGGCTGTGCCTGGACACGCGGGAGACGGCGGTGTTTCTGACGGGGTGGGAGGGTTGTTCGATCCGGACGCGTGCACCCTTTCGGCCCTTCAGGCCTCTGGCCATGGTGCTGGTGACCCGTCCCAAGGCTGCGCCTTGGGCTGTCACCTCTCGCCCTTACAGG
>CAZYJB010000264.1:0-6187 GCA_964647675.1 uncultured Verrucomicrobiota bacterium
CGCGCCTTCCAGGCCACCGCGCGCATCATCTCGACCAGCGACGAAATGCTTCAGGAACTGGTGAACCTCAAACGCTAATTAAGACATGTCGGACAAGAGCGCAGATACCGCCTCGGCCGAGGCGCCGAAGGCGGAGGGAGCGGCCCCAGCGAGTGGCAAGGGCGGCGGCGGAGGAGGCTCCTGGCTTCCGCTCATTGTCACCATCGTGGCGATGCCCGCCATCGCGTTCGCCGCCACGAAGTTCATGATCGTCCCCCAAATCCAAAAGGCGGTCGCCCAAGCGACCGGTGCCGCTGGGGAAGGGGCTGGCGAACAAGGTCACGCCGCGGAAGGGGAGGGTGGTCACGGAGGCGCGGCGGCGGCTTCGGGCGGTCATGGCGCCCCGGCGGCCTCGGGCGGCCATGGGGGCGGCGGAGGTCATGGCGGTGGCGGCGGTGATGCCAAGGAAAAGCCGCAGTTCGTCATCAGCAAACTCATCGTCAATGTGGCCGGTACCATGGGCACCCGGCTCCTCATGAGCAGTCTCACGCTCGTGGGTGCCAAGGCGGACTTCAAAGCCAAGGCCGAGGAGCACGTCGACCAGCTCAAGGACCTCGCCGGTACCGCGCTGGCCAATAAGACCATCGCAGAAATCGAGAAGCCAGGCTTCCGCAATCAGATCCGCTCCGAACTCATTACGGTCTTCAACGAGGCGCTCGGCGACGGCGCCGTCCGCGAGGTCTACCTCACCGAGTTCGCCATTCAGTAGGTAACTCAGCAAGTTAGTAAGTAAGCCAGCCGGCTGCTGTCATGGATTCCCCACTCGGCGCCCCTACTCCCGACCCCGCCCTCGCGCAATCCGAGGTCGAGAACCTGCTCACGCAGATCGCCGACGAGGAGAACAGCATCGTTGTCCATACTCTGGACAACCGGAAGCAACGGCGGCCGAAGGACAGCATCCAGCCGTTCGATTTCCGACATCCGGCCTTCCTCTCCGCCTCCGAACTGCGCCGCATCCGCCTTCGCCACGAGGAGTTCGTCCGCGCGCTGGCGGCGCGTCTGTCTCTGTACCTGCGCATGGAGTTCACCGTGCAGATGTCGCAGCTGCAGACGAATCTCTACCGCAAGTTCGTCGAAACCCTGCCCAACCCGAGCCACATCAGCCTGTTCAAGGCGGATCCCCTCCCGGGCGTGTGCCTGCTCGAGGTCAATCCGCGCCTCGCTCTCACCATCATCGACCGGCTCCTGGGCGGTGCCGCCCACTCGGTGAACGCCGAGCACGATCTCTCCGAGATCGAACTCGCCCTCATGGAGCAGGTGGTCCACGTCATCCTCTCCGAATGGTGCGGCCACTGGCATGGCGTCAAGGACCTGCGCCCGACGCTCCTGGGACACGAGACGAACGGTCGCTTCCTTCAGACCTCCACGCACGACGCGGTGATGCTCATCCTCTGCATGGAGGCCCGGCTCGGCGATTGCACGGAGCGCATGCAGCTCGCCTTCCCTTACTCCACCCTCGAACCCCTCATCCGGCGCCTGGCGGAAAAGAGCGAGGAGTCCATGGGACCGCCCCCCTCCTCCCCGCCCTCGCGCAGTCGCTGGATCCCGGAGTTCGACGAGATCAAAGTGCCGGTCACCGCGGCTTGGCCTGACCTCGAACTGGCCGCTCGTGACGTCGCCGCCCTCAAAGTCGGCGATTTGCTCGAGATTTCTCCCTCCTTTATCGATCAGGTCAACCTGCGCCTCGCAGATGTCTCGCGGTTTCGCGGGCGCCTCGGCACCAACGGCTCCAAGTGGGCGGTGCAGATCTCGGAAACCCTCAAAAAGTAGTTCTCCCCCAACATGGACGTGACAGCCTCCATCCCCGCCAACATCGAGGTCCTCATGGACGTCCCCGTGAAGCTCACGGTGGAACTCGGTTCCTGCCTCATGCCCATGCGGGATGTCCTCCAGCTCGGCTCGGGCGCCGTGGTCCAACTCGACAAGGTGGCCGACTCCCCCGTCGACCTGTTCATCAACCAAAAGCGCATCGCGCGCGGCGAGGTGGTGGTGGTCGAAGACCGATTCGGGATCAAGATCACCGAAATCTTCGGATCCCAGCCCGCAAGCTAGGTCCGTTCGTCATTCTCTCCCAGTCGGTTGCGAATTGCGTCCGAGGGCCGATCCCGGCTCGGAAGTGCGCCCGTTTGCCTGCCTTCCCCTGGTCCGGACGTTTCTGCCGGTCCTCCCCTTCGACCCGGTAACTTCTGCCGCCACCGAAAGTGACTCTTCTGCAACTCATTGATAAATAGGGTGATCTGACGCAGGCACAGGGGTTGCTTCGACGGTTTCGTGGTGACTCGCATTCCATGGATGGATTCCGGCGGCACCCGACCCCGTGGTCGGTGTCGACGCAATGGGCCAAGGCTGGCCGGCACTCTGACCGCGTTCCTGTTGGTGGCTCTGCCCGACCTCGCTTCGGCCGAAACCAACAGTGTGGTCCTGACCGGCGGCGAACCGCTGTCCGGGGTGGGGACCTCGGTGATCCGTGTGCTGGGCGCCCTGGCAGTGACGCTTTCGGTGTTCTTCGCGGGCGTCTGGCTGTTCCGCAACTGGCAGCGGCTGGTGGCGCGCCCCGGACGCACCCCCGCATTGCAGTTGCTGGAATGCCGTGCGCTCGGTGGGCGCCAGTCCCTCTGGGTGGTGGCGTACGAAGGCCAACGCATGCTCCTGGCGTCCTCGCCCTCGGGGATCTCCCTGATCGCCCATTTGCCAGCGGCTGAGGTCTCCGACCTGCCGAACCTGCCGGCGCCCTCCATCGATTTCGCCTCGGCGTTCCAACAGGTGCTCGGACGCAAGCCATGAACGCGCCTCTCTCCTCCGCCGGACACCTGTCGCGCGGACATCGGCATGGGCCGTGGACGTGGGTCGTGGCGTTCTTCATGGGGGTGCTGCTGCTGGCGACCGGCCTGACGGTTCACGCACAGGCGCCGGTTCAGCCGGTGGCGCAGCCGCCGGTGGCATCCGCGGCCTCCGCCCCCGCGCCGTTCAATCTCAACATCGGGATGCACGGACTTTCCAAGCCCGGCGACGTCGATACCGCGATCAAGATCCTCTTCACCCTCACGCTGCTCACGCTGGCGCCGTCGATCATCCTCCTGATGACGTGCTTCACGCGGATCGTGATCGTCCTTTCGTTCGTGCGCAACGCGCTCTCCCTGCAGTCCGCGCCCGCCAACCAGATCCTCATCGGGCTCTCCCTGTTCCTCACCGTCTTCATCATGGCACCCGTCTGGGACCGCATTGACGTCGAGGCGCTGGCGCCCTACCGCGACGGGCAGATTGGCGGGGTCGAGGCCCTTGACCGAGCCGCGAATCCGATCCGCGCCTTCATGCTGAAGCAGGCGCGTCCGAAGGACATCGAGCTCTTCGTCGGACTGGCGAACATGGGGCCCACGACCCCGGAGGAGCTGCCGCTGAAGGTGGTCATTCCGGGCTTCATCCTGAGCGAGCTGCGCACCGCGTTCCAGATGGGCTTCCTGCTGTTCGTGCCGTTCATCCTCATCGACCTGGTGGTCGCCACGGTGCTCATGAGCATGGGCATGATGATGATGCCACCCATGACCATCTCGCTGCCGCTCAAGATCCTGCTCTTCGTCCTCGTGGACGGTTGGAACCTGGTCGTGAAGTCGGTGGTGCTGAGTTTCGGCACCTAGCCTGCCTCAAACCCTCCTGCCTGCCGCGTCATCGCTTCCGCCTATGAATCCTGAATTCGCCACCGAACTGATCCGTTCGCTGATGTACACCGCCGTGACCCTGGCATCGCCGGTGTTGCTGAGCGCCATGGCCATCGGCCTGGGCGTAAGCCTGTTCCAGGCAGTGTCCTCGATCAACGAGCAGACCTTGTCCTTTGTGCCCAAGGCCCTGGGCATCGTGAGTGTCCTGGTGGTCCTGCTGCCCTGGATGTTGCGGACGGGCATCGAGTTCACCACGGCAGTGATCGAGCGCATGCCGCAGATGGCGCGGTGACCGCGCCGGGAACGTCCTGCTCATGACCAACGAACTCCTCGCCACCTGGTGCGTGGTTTTCCTCCGGGCCAGCGGTCTGCTGGCCCTGTTCCCGGTCTTTTCCGCCCATGGAATCCCCACGCGCGTGCGCATCTCGCTTGGCGCGCTGCTGGCCCTCCTGCTCGCGCCGCTGCTGCCCGCGGTGCAATGGGAGGGGCTCAGCATCTGGGCCGTCATCGGCCGCATGGCGATGGAGGTGGGCGTCGGTCTGATGTTCGGCTTCGTCACCAAGCTCATGTTCTTTGCCCTCGAGTTCGCCGGCCTGCTGATCAGCACCGAGGTGGGCCTCAACGTCCAAGCCATGTTCAATCCGGGTGGCACCCCCCAGTCCCAGGTCACCTCCGCCATCCTCACCTACCTGGGTTCGGTCATCTGGCTGAGTCTGGACCTTCACCACTGGCTGCTGGTGGCGTTCAAGGAGTCGTATGTGGTGTTGCCCGTGGGCACGGCGCAGGTGCAGGAGACGATGGTGCGCGAGGTGCTCTCGTGGGTCGGCGTGCTCTTCGTGGCGGGCCTGCAGATGGCGGCTCCGGTCATGGCCGTGTCGTTCATCCTCTCCCTCGTCTTCTCCATGCTGGGACGCGTGGTGTCCCAGATGAACATCTTCACCGAAAGCGCCTCGATCCGCCTGATGGTGGGCCTCGGCTTCTTCGGCGCCGGCATGCAGTTGCTGGGACAGCAGATCGTGAACTTTCTGCATCGCATCCCCGACGACCTGATCCGCATCGCCCGGTTGCTGCACGCGTCGGCCTGAGCTGAGCCAGCCGTCCACGAATCCCAAGTGCCATGAGCGAAGACGCGGGCGAAAAAACAGAGCAACCGACAGCACGCCGGCTGGAGGATGCGTGGAACCGCGGTCAGTTCGCGCGCAGCGCCGAGATCCAGACGGTGGCCGCGCTCGGCAGTGGGTTCGCCGCCATCGTGTTCACGGGGCCGGAAGCCTGGCGCATGCTCGGATCCACCCTCATCGGAACGCTCGCCCACCTGCACGAAATCCCGCTTTCACTGAACCATCTTCAACGCACTGCCGCCCAGGGTGCCGCGGCGGTCGCCCTGGTGGTCGGGCCAATCGTCGGCACGGTCGCGCTGTCCGCCCTGCTGGTCGGCGGCATGCAAAGCCGGTTCCGCACGGCCTCCGAGGCCCTGCGCGTCGACTGGGAACGCGTCAACCCGATGGGCGGGTTCAAGCGCATCTTCTCCACGGCGTCCACGGTCACTCTCCTCATCGGACTCGCGAAGCTCTTCGTCATCGGTTCCCTCACCTGGAGCGTCCTGCGCGGCGTGATGGACGATCCGATCTTCACCAGCGCCGTCGATCTCATGCGCATCGGCGAGTTCATGACCAGCTCGGCGCGCAGCATCGTCACGCGCATCCTCTTCGCCCTCGGCATCATCGCCGCGCTCGATTACGGCTACCAGTTCTACAAGACGCAGCAGGACCTCATGATGACCAAGGAGGAGCTGAAGGAGGAAGTGAAGCACTCCGAAGGCAATCCTCAGATGAAGGGCCGCATGCGCCGCCGCGCCTCCGCGCTCTCCAAACGCAAGATGCTGCAGGACGTGGCCACCGCGGACGTGGTGGTCACCAACCCCACCCACCTCGCGGTCGCGCTGCGGTACGACCGCAAGACCATGCGCGCGCCACGGATCGTGGCCAAGGGCTCCCGCCTCAACGCGCTGCGCATCCGCGAGATCGCGAAGCAGAACCAGATTCCAATCATGGAGAACAAACCCCTCGCGCGCATGATGTTCAAGCATGGCCGGGTGGGGGGTGAGATCCCCGCGACGTTGTACGCCGCGGTCGCCGAGGTGCTCGCGTGGGTCTACCGCGTGAACGCCTATCGCTATTACCGGGAACAACATGGCAACGCCTAAGCCCAGGGCCTCCGCCGCCCAGAAGTCCGTCATCGGACGCCTGTTCGGAAACGGCGACCTCATTCTCACCTTCGCGCTCTTCGGCACGCTGATGCTGATGATCGTGCCGGTGCCGCCCGCGCTCCTCGACGTCTTCCTCGCGATCAGCATCGCCATGTCGCTGCTGATTCTGCTGGTGATCCTCTATGTGAAGGAGCCCGCCGACTTCACGGGGTTCCCCACGCTGCTGCTCTTCGTCACGCTCTACCGGCTGGCGCTCAATATCGCCACCACGCGACTCATCCTC
>CAZYJB010000265.1:0-6132 GCA_964647675.1 uncultured Verrucomicrobiota bacterium
GAAGGAAAAGGAGCTCAAGAAGCCGCGGGTCCGGTACGACTCGGTGCATGACGACTCCATCAAGGAAGTCTTCAAGTTGGCCGAGGAGGGCGATTGGGAGGGCGCGGAGCGGAAGGCCAGCGAATTGTACGAGGCGAATCTCGGCGACCCGGCCATCGACCGCATCTACCGCTGGGTGCTGCAGCAGCGGAAAATCCGTCGCGCGCAGCAGGTGGAGGACAAGATTCGCGAGATCGACGCCAAGAACTCGGTGTTCAACCCGACCATCCCGAACCTGCTCACCGAAAAGAAGGACCGCGGCCTGCCACCGCGGAAGGACATCCGCGACGCCATCGAGAGCATCGAGAATTCGCGCTACATCCCGGAGAGCTACGGCAAGACCATCATCCGCAAGGGCCCGATGTTCGACATCGAGTCCGCCCGCGGGCGCATGGCCAATCTTCTGGAGAAGGAGGTCTCGGTGCATCTCGAGAACGCGACGCTCGAGACCATCATCTTCAACCTCGGCCAGGCGGAGGGCATCAACTTTGTTGCCGACAAAAACCTGCCCGCCTTCAAGCAGTCGCTGTCTGTGAACGTCGAAAAGGTGAAGCTCGACGAGTTCCTGCGGTACGTGTCCCGCAATCTGGACATCCAGTTTCAGATCGGGTCGGACCTGATCTGGATCGTGGACGGCAAGGATCCGAAGAAGTTTCAGGAGGAGACGCGGTTCTACAAACTGCGGCATGGCTTCGTGTTGCCCGCCGAGTTCGGCGCCAGCGAAATCGTGCAGACCAAGGCCATGAACCCGCAGGGCCAGGTCACTTCCCTCACCGAGACCAAGAAGGTGGAGCAGTTCGTGCGCGACAACGCACCGATCAAGACCGCCATCGAGCAGGCGATCACCGACTTCTTCAAGGGTTCCAAATACCAGATCGACTACGAGCGCAATGTGATCCTCGCGTCGGGCACCACCGAGCAGTTGCAGGTGATGGACAAGATCATCGAGGAGTTCGACCGGCCCATCCAGCAGGTGCTCATCGAGGCGCGCTTCATCACCATCACCGAGGCCGCCTTCCTGCAGCTCGGCGTGCAGTGGGAGTCAAGCCGCGGCGCCACGGTGCAGGGATCGCCGATCGACTTCACCGGGTTCGGATTCAACGTCGGCCGGGGCATCCAGGAGGTGTTCACCAACATCCTCGACCGCACATCGCTCTCCGCGACGCTGAACGCGCTCGAACAGAACGGCGAAAGCCAGACCCTCAGCGCGCCGCGCCTGACCCTGGTCAACAACCGGCCCGCTTCGATCGAAGACGGCAAGGTCCAGTATTACTACGAGGAGTATCAGGTGAAGACGCAAACGCTGGAACGGCGCTCCTCCTCGGCGCTCGTGCCGGCCGGCAAGCCCTCCAAGATCACCTCGGGGGTGACGCTCGACGTCCTGGCCTCCATCGGCGGCGACGGCCAGACCATCCTGCTGGCGCTCAATCCGCGCGTGAACAGCGAGGTGCGCCTCGCAACCTTCGCCACCATCACCGACGTCGATGAGGCGGGGCGCCCGGTGAGTTCGTTCGACATCAAACTGCCCGAGTACCGCACCCAGGAGATCGCCACGCGCGTCTCCGTAAAGTCCGGCGAAACGGTGGTCATGGGCGGCGTCCTCTCCCGCGAACAGACGACCTTCGTGGAGTCGGTGCCGATCCTCGGCAGCCTGCCCATCATCGGAGCCGCGTTCCGCAACCGCACCGAGGTCGACCGGCCGCGCTACCTCCTCATCTTCGTCACTGCCACCATCCTGTCGGACAGCGGCGAATTCATCCGCTTCGTCACTCCCGGCGAGGAACAGTAGCCGCCGTGGCCGCCCCGATCCCAGCTGCCCAATTCGCGAACCTGCTGACGCTGCCGGCGCGGCATTTCGCGGTGGTTGACGCCGGGCGACAGCGCGCGCGACTCCTCATCGCGTCGGTGACGCGCGGGCGTCCGCGCCTCCAGCGCGTGGAGACCGTGGACGCGCACGAGGAGGGGTTCACCACCGCGGAGGAATTGCGCGAGGAAGTACGCCGCCGGCTGAAGGAGGCCGACCCCGAGGCCGTGGTGGTCGTCGCGCCGCCGTACCAGGTGCTGCGCCAGGTGCTCGAGGTGGCCTCCAGCGATCCGGCGGTAATCCGCGCCGCCGCCGAACGCGAAGCGAGCAGCATCGGTGGGCTTTCCGACACCGCCTGGGCCTTCGACGCGGTACGCCAGCGCGAACCCGGCCTCGGCCTGGTGCGCGGCGGCCCGACCCACGCGCCGGTCATCGCCGCCTTCTGCCGCCAGGAAGACCGCGAGCAACTGCTCTCGGGATTCACCGAATCGGCGGAGGCGGTCTTCGACATCGTTCCGGCCGGCGACGCGCTGGCGGCGGCGTTCCGCGCGGCGCAACCCGGGGTGTCGCAGGCGATCCTGGTCGACCTCGGCAGCGAGCATACGGGCGTGACACTCATGGCGCGCGGAATGCCCGTTTCGGCCACCGCGTTTCCCGTGGGGTCGCGATCGCTGACGGATGCGATTGCGGCGGATCGCGGCGGAACCTTCGAGGCCGCCGAAGTGCTCAAGCGCACCGAACCCCCGGACGTGCGTGCCCCTGGCAACAGCCCGCGCTACGCCGCCGCCCTGCGCGCCTGGCTCGGCGAGCTGGAGCGCACGTTACGCGAATGGGCGGACGAACATCCGGAGTCTTCGCAGAACCACGGTGCGTGGCCCGCCTATCTGTCGGGCGGCGGCGCCCTGCAACCGAACCTCGTCGAGACACTCGGTGCGGCCGGGCCTCGCGAGTTCCGTCCGTGGCCCCTGCCGGCGGACGGCCCGCAACGCCCCGACCTCGCCACCGCCTGGGGCGCGCTGCTTCTCGCGCTCCATCGCACGCCTCCCGCACCGTCCCTCCTCTCGCACGAAGTCCGCGCCTTCTGGGGCCGACAGCGGGTGTGGCGCGCGCTGCTCTCCGCGAACCTCGCGCTGGTGGCCATGCTGGCCGTCGCGCTCCTCGTCGCAGTGATGAACCAATCGCGACAGCTCGCGGCCAAGGAGGAGTGGCAGCGCCGCGCCTCCACCGCGCTCCAGCAGGCGCGCGACATCCGCACCGTCGCCGAAGGCTTCAACGCGCGCATGGATGCCTTCCGCCCGGTGCTCGATCGCCAGCGGCAGACGGTGGAGACCCTGCAATCGCTCGGCGTGATCCAACGCCAACGCACCAACGCAAACCACTGGTACGTCCTGCTCGCCGATGCGGTCAGTTATGCCTCGGGCAGCAACGGGTTCGCCTCCAACGCGCCCGCGCCGCGCGCAACGACCCTCGAGCCGCGCCTCATCCCAGCCCCCACCAACACCCCGCCGCCGGCGCGCGCGCTCATCGCGGAGATCTGCCTCGTCCCGCAGGGCGAACAGATGCGCCAGGCGCTCAGCGAACTCGTCGGCGAACTCAAACGCTATCCGCTGTTCCGCAACGTGGACGTCCTGCCACCCGAACGTCGCCGCGAGCTCATCTCGTCAAACCTCGTCTTTGCCGACCGCCATTTTGCGCTCGAACTCAATCTGCCGGAAACCGAGCTGCTGCCCCTGATCCCCATTCCGCGCAGCACCAACACGCTCCGCGACCCGCGCGGCGGCTTCCGCCAGTCGGCGCTGCGGAACGACTCCACCAACGCGGGGCCCCGCAATCCGACACGACCTCCGCGATGAGCCTCCGTCTCGCCACGCTCCAGCGCCTGCTCCTGATGGCCGCCATCGCCCTGGCCATCGCGTACTTCGGCGCGTTGCGGCCGCTGGCGGAACGTGTCGCCGACCAGGACAAACCCTTGCGCGAGCTGCGCACGGCGGTCTCCGACGCGATGGTCGAAGCCGGGCTCCCGCGTGGCACGGACTTCCAACGCGTCTCCGAGCGCCTGGTTTCCCTCCAGGCGGCGTCCGAACGCTTCGCCACCGCCGAACGCGAGGCGCGCCCGCGCATCGACCTTCCCGCCGAGGTGCGCGTGCGTCTCGACGAACCGTTCCAACTCGTCGAGTTCCTCAACGAATCGCAGCGGCGCCTCGAGGAACTGGCTGCGCTCGCCCAGTCCTCGCGCGTCACACTGACTCCGGGCCTGCCGCGCGGGTTCCCGCGCTACCAGCCCGAACTCGCGCACCCCGAACTCCTCTGGGTCCAACTCGCCACCGTCAATCGGGTGCTGCGCACCGCCATCCGCGCCGGCGTGCGCGAGGTGCTCGAGGTCTCCGTCGAACCGCTGCCGCTCCAGGATCCGCCCGAGGTCGGCCCGCTCCTGCCCAGCGCCACACCGGTCCCGCGGCCCCCCCCCGAGGCCTGGACCTCCCTGCGCGTTCACGTGACGGCGGTTGGGAACATGGACGCCCTGGGTCGGTTGCTCATGGCGCTCGCGCTGACGCCGGAGGAGATCAAGGCCGCCGGTCTGGCAGAGGATCTGGGTGCGCGACCGGCGCTTTTCCTCGACCACTTCCTGATCCGCCGGCACCAACTCGATGCCGCCGAGCAGGGCCAGCTCGAACTCGTCGTCTGCACCGTTGTGCCGCAGCCCTCGCCCTGAGCCCGCCCCATGCGCCGCGACACCGCCATTCTCAACTGGATCATGGTCCCGCTGGCGATCGGGCTCATCCTCCTGCTCGCGCTCGCCTTGCTGCGGGTGCGTTCGTCCGAGGATCTCGACACCGAGCGTGGCGGCCTCGGCGCCCTGCCGCCGCCCCATCCCGCACCCGAACAGACGCTGCAATTCTTCAACTGGGCCTCGTCGGTCGCATGGACGCCGTTGACCAACTCACAGAACCCCTTCTTCACCCTCGCCATCCAGCCCGCTCCTCCCCCGAAGCCGCCCCCGCCCCCGCCCAAGACGAAGAAAATCGAGGTGACCTACCGCGGCTTCATGGAAACGGCGGCAGGCGTTCGCCGCGCCGTGGTCCAGGTGGCGGAAAAACAGGTGCTCGCCGGCCGCGGCGAGGCCGTGGTCGCGGATTTCCAGGCAGTCGAGATCGGCCTGCGGCATCTGGTCGTCACCAACAAAGCCGGAGCTTCCAACAAGTTCGAGTTCGCCAAGGCGCAATCGATCGAGGTCTCCACGCCCTGACCCGATGAATCCTGATCCGCAAGGCCAGCGTCGAGACGCCGGCGACGTCCTCGTCGAATCCGGCCGCCTCACCGACCGGCAGCTCGAACTCGTGCGCCACCGGCAGCGGCGTCTCAACACCTCCCAGCACCGCGCACTGGTCGATCTCGGCTACGCTTCGGAAGAGGAGGCGGCGCGCGCCCTCGCCCTGGCCCAGGGTCTCGAGTTTGTCGACCTCTCGCGCCGCGAATTCTCGCGCGAGGAACTGGAGATCGTCCCCCTCAAGGTCATCCTCCACTTCCGCACCCTGCCCCTCGGCATCGAGGCCGACGCCATCATCCTCGCCTTCGGCGATCCTCCCCGGCAGGTCGACCTCAACAATCTCCGCATGCTTCTCAGCCGGCGGATCAAGGTTGTCCTGACCACCCCCAGCGCGATCCAGGCGGTGATCAAGAGCCGGTTCGGTCTCGGGGCCGAGACCGTCGAGCGCCTGCGCGGCGAGCGCTCCTCCCCCGATGACGCCAGTCCCGACGTGGTCTTCGACGTGCCCACCGTGCCGTCGGACGCCGCCGTCGAGGCCACCATCGCAGACTTCGTCGACCAGGTGGTCGGTGACGCCATCCGGCAGCGCGCCACCGACATTCACCTTGAGCCCTACTACTCGGCGATCCGCCTGCGCTACCGCATCGACGGCGTACTCCAGGCGATTCCCGTGCCGCCCGGCCTGCGCGACCTGCACGCCGCGATCGTCTCGCGATTGAAGATCATGGCGGGGCTGAACATCGCCGAGCGCCGGCTGCCGCAGGACGGTCGCATCTCGCTGAAAACGGAGACGGAGGACTACGATCTGCGCGTTTCCGTCATTCCCACCAAGCACGGCGAAGCCATCTGCCTGCGCGTGCTGGGCCGGCATTCGCTGCTGCTCGACCTGTCCCAGCTCGGCATGGACCGCGGCCAGGAGGCCATCGTGCGTGAGCTCACCGGACTGCCCCAGGGTCTGGTCTTGCTCACCGGCCCGACCGGTTCCGGCAAGACCACCACGCAGGCGGCCATGATCGACTAC
>CAZYJB010000266.1:0-6130 GCA_964647675.1 uncultured Verrucomicrobiota bacterium
CCACGCCGTACATCTCAACGGCCGGGCTTTTCGCCGCCGCCAGCTTGTTCAGCGAATCCGGCGTGGCCTCGAGCTGGTACAGCCGGTTGGCAAACTCGTTCACCTTCGGACGCGCCGCCTCGAGCGCGAGCCGCTTGCGTTCCTGCTCCAGCATCTCGGCCTTGGCCGCCTCCGCAGTCATCGGATTGCCCTGCGCATCGCGGAATGCCTCCGGTCCACGTTGCAGATACGCTGCATCGAGGAGCTGGTTGATGTTGGTGTTGGCGCTCAGCTTCTCGTTGGCCTCGGTCAGGAAATTGGTAACAGCGAACAGGACGTACCGCACCTGCACGCGCTCCGGGATGCGGAAATCGGCCATCCGGTTGCTGTAGAACTGGGAGACCGCGGCCGGGCTCAGATCCACCTGCGCGACGAAGTTGGTCGCCGAGAAGTTGACCAATTGCGCGGCGTACTGGCCGTTTTCCTCGCGGTACCGCGCCTCCGCCTCCCGCGGCGTCACCAGCGTGCCGCTGAGGCCGCCGAGGTTCACCAGGTGCTGCAGCGTCGCGTCGTTGCGCATGAACCGCTCGAAATCCACCCGCGTCATGCCGTATTCGCGCTCGACGCCCGCCAGAAACTGATCGTACTGCGCCCGGCTGAAGGCGCCCGTCTTCTCGTCCTTGAACATCTCCATCTCCAGGATGCGCGACGCCGCGACATCGTCCGAAACCGTGACGCCGAGGTCACGCGCCTCCTGCAGCATGGCCAGGCGGTCGATCACCTCGCGCATCTCCTCGCTGCCGCGCTCTCGCAGGCTGCCCTCGCGCAGGAGTCGCACCATGCGTACCTCCTTGAGGGCTTCGAGGTAGGCCTCACGCGAAATCGGAGCGCCGCCGATCGTGCCGATGGCGTCCCCTGCCCGCCCGCCGCCCCCGCCGCCCTGATTGGGCGAAAAGAAAATGACAAAGCTGACGATCTCGATGCCGATGAAGATCAGCCCGATCGCCTGATGCTTACGAATGAACTGGAACATACATGTGCCTGACCGAAAGGAGACGGAGGGTATCCACCGCCTGAAAACCCGGTCAAACGCATATTCCTGCGCATCGTGCCGTCCTGCCCCGGCCCGCGAACCCGGGACGAGAGCGTGTGTGATAGCGGGGGCGAAGGCAGGAGCCGGGGAGCCGGTGGGCCGGGTTGAAAGCCCCTTTGACAAGAGGGCGCGACCTGGTGTTGATTCGTGCCCCGCTTCTGGCGGCGCGTTCGTCTATCGGCTAGGACACGGCCCTCTCAAGGCTGAAAGACGGGTTCGATTCCCGTACGCGCTACCAACCTTCGGAACAATCTTCAAATAAACGGGTTACAACAGGTGGCTCCTCACTTGATTTCCAAAGTGGGAATAAAAATGAGAATGGCCGCTCTCGAAAACCGTTCCCAGCTTCGCCGATCTCATTGATTCACAGACCGCTTCCCGATCGTCGCCCGGGAGTGCGAATGGGAATCGCACCCAAAAAAATCGCGAAACCGATGGCGAGGCCTGTTCGTGCGAGGAATTGAACCCAACGGCGCCGAGACCACCCATTCGGCTGAGCATCCCGAGTTCGGAGGAGCCCTAAACGATTCGATTCGCCGAGCACCCAGCCGATGCGGCAGGGGAACCGCGCTCCGAAGGCAGACGGCTACTCCCCAACTTGCAAGAGGATGAAGCGCTCGACACCGGCGTCGACGAAGAAACCCGCGTCCCGCCGCAGTCGGTGGATCTCGTCCCGGACGCTCGGAATCCAGCCCGCATGCTTGGCGTGGACCCGTTCACCCAGCACCCCTGCCACGATCAACCCGACGTGCCGGGCCGCCTCACGCCCCCGCTTCTCATCCAGCAAAAGGACGTCGGCCTTCAGATGAAGCGCCAAGGCGATGGCCTCGGTCTCTCCCGCGTCGAGAGGAATGGTAATGCCGGAACCGAAGGCGGAATGGTGACCCGCAGCCAGCCCTCAGAAATCGCCGAACGGATGCTTTGGGATGCCGAATGATGGCGCAAGGCCTCCAGTTCCTTGGCCACCGCTGGGGGGATTTGCACGACGCCGTACCGCCGGGCCAGGAAATCAAGCCGACCAATGACGGCGAGGTTGCAGATCGGGGAGGTGTTACTGACGGCGAGCATGAGCGAGGTCTTCCTGCGCCTCGGCGACCCCGTACTGGCGGGGGATTCCGCGCTCCGCAAGAGCGACACCGAAAGCATGCTGGTCGAGTCCCGCCAGACGCGCACCCTGTCCCAGCGTCAGCCAGCCGTTCCCGTAGAACCGGCACGCCAATTCGATCTGCATCGCCCGCTCACGCTCTCCAGGACCCAGCGGGAGGCAGTTCAGGGTCTGCTCATCCAGTTCAAGGGTAACGCTCACGTCAGCAAGCTATCCACGCCCTGGCCCCCCGACAAGGCCACTCCTCGGGTCGATTCCTGACGTTGGGCTCCCATCCCTGGAGCCGGGTTCCCGGGCATGGTAGAATTCTCATTGGATCGCCGGGTGCACTTCCGCACACGGCATCGTTCTTCGCACAACGATCCCTCCCGTGAGGGAGGCCTCGATGGCGAAGGTTCAGGCTCCGGATCTCCAGAATCCCGAACCCTTCGACGTCGGGGCTGCCTCGCCGCGCCCGTCCCCGACTTCGATCACTCAAAACACAACTGGACGTGCCCGTGCTCGCGGAGAAGGCGGACCGCTTGGCCCGGAAAGTTCTCGTCGGCGCACCAACGCATCGGAACCTTCACCAGTCAGGCTGCCGTGAAGAAAATGCGTTCCTCGGCCAGGCTATCCCGAGCGCAAGCGACGCACGCGAGAATATCCTCTCGGCACAACCGCGGGTAGTTCGAGAGGATATCGGCTTCAGTCCATCCTGCCGTCACAAGGTCGAGCACGAACTCCACCGACAGCCGCGTGCCCTTAACGACCGGCTTGCCCGAGAGCACCGCCGGATCTGACGCGATGCGATCCTGCCAGTTCATTCCCGACTTTAGTGCGAGGTTGCGGCGTTTCCCAGCCCGGATTCAGGCTCCCGGGCCCCGCGAAAATGGATTGCCGATCGAAGCATGGAGTCCCCGCCTCGCAAGCCGACCGTCCCGGAATTGAGGCAGGCGATCGACGATTTCGAGAAGGCTTCTGAAGAGCGCTCTTAGCCAATGTTGACGCGGGTTTTCCGAAGGTTCGACGGGCCGCTCGTCGTGGTTTTGAAGCCACCAAACAGCGCGCCGAGGAGGTCGCCCGGAACCTTCAGGCCCGCGATACCGCAGGGGCCAGCTTCACCGGCAGCCCGGCATAAACCGAAACGGCTGTTCCTACCACATCCAAGGGGGTGCCATCGGTGGCGGTAACACCCCAACTTGTGACAATCGGCAGCGATACCGCGAAAGGTGCGCACAGTGGCGTCGGAAGGCTCGCCCATCACGAAGCGCCCGTGCTATGGACAAACGCGTCCAGATGCGAACACGTCTCGTCAGGTGGATCGCTGTCGGTCTCGTCCTGTTCCCGCCGATGGCGCAGGCGAACGCCGGAACCCCTCTTATAGGATGGCGCCTGCATAGCCAGACGTAGCGATGGCATGGCCTATCTTCGAGAACTGAGGGCGAGCCTCCTTGTGGGCAGTCGGGGACCGGCTGACGAAAAGCTTCTCAGCCAATCCCGCCGGCTTCAATATCACACCGTGCCTGAGCCAGGTGAAAGGGCGGAGGTGAACCGTCCGCAGCCGGCTGTCGGCGTGTTCGCGACAACGCATTGGAGCGCGGTCCTGGCGGCGGGCGGGGCATCGTCTCCCGGATCCCAGGAGGCTCTAGAGAAACTGTGCCGCGCTTACTGGTACCCGCTCTACGCTTACGTTCGCCGCAAGGGTTATGATGCTCATGATGCGGAGGACTTGACGCAGGAGTTCTTCGCGCGCCTTTTGGCGAGGAACTTCCTTCGGGTGGCCGATCGCAGCAAAGGCAAGTTTCGCTCGTTCCTGTTGGGCTCTTTGGAGCATTTTTTAGCGCGCGAGTGGACCAAGTCCCACGCGCAGAAGCGCGGCGGGGGTCGGGCCATCCTTTCGCTGGATGAGACTGATGCCGAAGATCGATACCGACTGGAGCCGGCTCACGAACTGACCGCCGAGAAGATTTACAACCGCCGCTGGGCGACGACGCTGCTCGACCACGCGATGTCCCGATTACGCGAAGAATGCGCGGCAAATCGAAAAGGCGATCTCCTTGGCAAATTGGAAACGTTCCTCTCCGGGGAGAGGGGCGAGACTTCTTATGCTGATATCGCCGCGGCATTAGCGACGAGCGAAGGTGCCATCAAGGTGGCCATTCATCGGCTGCGGCAGCGCTACGGCGAATTGGTGCGCGTCGAGGTGGCGCAAACGGTCTCAACCAGCGAAGAGGCGGACGAGGAATTGCAATTCCTGTTCAGCGTGCTTCGTGATTAAGCGTCCGTAACTTTTCGGGAATTTTCGGCAGTATCGTTGGGCAGTTCGTGGAGACACCCTGACGTGCCAGCGGTAAGAACATGTTCGCAGTGCGGCGCGAAGCATTCCGGCGATGGACCGGCGGGGAGTTGCCCTTCGTGTCTGCTGGCCCTGGCCGTCGGGCTGGATGCCCCGGCTCGAGAAGCGGTTGACGCCGGCATGTGCGATCGCCCCGTACGCTTTTTTGGCGACTACGAGCTGCTCGAAGAGCTTGCCCGCGGCGGAATGGGCGTCGTCTACCGCGCGCGCCAGGTGAGCTTGGGCCGTTCCGTCGCGCTGAAGATGATTCTCGCGGGCGAGTTGGCCACGCCGCCCTCGTTGCAGCGGTTTCACACCGAAGCCGCCGCCGCGGCCCGCCTTGACCATCCCCATATCGTTCCCATCTACGAAATTGGCGAGCACGAAGGGCATCATTACTTCAGCATGAAGCTGATCGAAGGCGGGACGCTCGCGGCCGCGCTCGCTCGAAACGGTCCGCCTCAAGCCGCGCAGAACTCATCTGGCTTCAGGTCCAAGGTGGCGAGGAAGGCAGCGTCTCCCGCGAGCGGTTACTCTGCGAAGGAGGCCGCCCAGCTGGTTTCGACGATCGCGCGCGCCGTTCATTACGCCCACCAACGTGGCATTCTCCATCGCGATCTAAAGCCCACCAATATCCTGCTCGACGGCCAGGGCCAGCCGCACGTCGCTGATTTTGGTTTGGCGAAGCTGGCAGAGGACGATTCCGGCTTGACGATGAGCGCCGCGATTCTTGGCACACCTGCCTACATGTCGCCCGAACAAGCCGCGGGCCGTAGCAAAGGGCTGACGACGGCGGCGGACATTTATGGCCTGGGCGCTGTTCTCTACGAACTGTTGGCCGGCCACCCGCCTTTCCGCGCAGCAACGGCCGTGGAAGTTCTGCGGCAGGTCTGCGAACAGGCCCCCATTCCGCTCGGCATGCTCAATCCGGCCGTGGATCGGGACCTTGAAACCATTTGCCTCACATGCCTAAGCAAAGATCCGCAACGACGCTATGGCTCGGCCGAATTGTTGGCGGACGATTTGGATCGGTGGTTGAACGGCGAGCCGATCCAGGCCCGCCCCGTCCACGTCGCGGAAAAGCTGGCAAGCTGGTGCCGGCGCAAGCCCGCGTTCGCCGCTTCCCTGCTTCTCATCTTAATCCTGCTCGTCGTCGTCGTCGTCGGCTCTCCCATAGCGGTCGTTCGTATCAGTCGGGAGCGACAACGCACCGAACACCTGCTTTACATCGCCAACATGAACGTCGCCCAACAGGCCTGGGACGAGAACAACCTGGGCCGGTTGGGGCGGTTGTTGGAGGAAACGCGGAACTCGCCGAATCGTGGGTTCGAATGGGGTTACTGGCGACGGCAGACCCAGGTCGGCTCGAAAATCCTGGCGCGGGCCGCAGAGCCCATGATTTTCGTGGCCGTATCAAAGGACGGACAACGGATCTTCGGCGGTAGTTGGGATCAAAAAGCCACCGCCTGGATCTGGGACGCCGCCAGCGGTCGCGAACTCCTCGCCTGGCAGCCTCCGGGCGACCTCAGCGGGCCGGTGGCTTTCTCGTCGGACGGCGCCAGCATCGCCATCGCTGCCCCTAACCCTGCAACAAGCGTGATTTAGATCGATTGAGGAGAAGAAGTACTCGAAATGCCCG
>CAZYJB010000267.1:0-6118 GCA_964647675.1 uncultured Verrucomicrobiota bacterium
CCTGCTTCGAAGAGACCAGATGCATCAACCGGCTCTCCGCGGCGCGGCCGGGGACGATGGCTCGTTCGCCGGAGTCACCCGCCTTCAAAGCGCCTTCCTGAAGATCGAAACGCAGCCCGCCTTTCTGCTTTTCGGCCCCGTGGCATTTCACGCAATGGGCCTCGAACAGCGCGCGCACCTCGCGCGCCGGATCCGGCCCGGACGCCGCGCCGGCGCAGCACACCACGGCATGCGCCATCAGGCACGCGAGGTGGAAGCGATACCGGCGAATCACGCGGCCCGGTATAGCGGAAGCCGTGAATCACGGTCACCAGCAAATTGCGCCCCCGAGAATGGGGTCACATCTAAATAATCTACATCAGGACTTCGCCTCCCAACTCGCACCGCATTTTGCGGTACCGATACGGACCTTGGACAGACCTGACTCGAACGGCCCCAATTCCCCGTCTTCCTCTGTGCTCTCTGTGCTGAGGTGGTGAACCCAAAGCAAAGCCGCATGAACCCATCTCCATCCCGGACACCTGCAGCACCGAGGACACAGAGAACACAGAGGCGAATCGGAAGAGCAGGCAACCAGATCACATCCTACTGTCTGTTGGGTCACCGAGTGTTCACCGGTTGCCGTTCTACTGCTCTGGTCCCCTTCGAGCTTCGTGGTTTGTCACTCTTGGGCAGGAGGGAAAGTGGTCACCGCGGCGCCACGCTGGAAGCCTGGCGGGAGAAATGGTTGAAATAACCCGTCTCTGCACGCGGCTGTCGGATTCGGGCCCCCGGCGGCTTCATAGCAGACAAAAGCATGCATGAAGCAGCACCACGCCCGGGCCAGGAACTCCTCCAGCTTTCTCGCCCGCGGGACGGCGGCTTCCCACGACCGGACAGCTGACACGCAAGATCGGTCGCCGTTCGGCGTAAAAGCGGGCTATTTGAGCCCTTCCGGTCGTGGCATAATGCCTGCCTCTGTGGCCACCGGCGCCCGCCCCAACCATCCCGGTTGGAAGTGCCCCCAACCCTTTGATTCATCCCGGCCCCAAACGCCGACCCCTTGCACACATCACGCATGTCTTTCGATCACGCTCGTCCCATCGCATCCCAACCTCGCACGACTATGAATACTTCCTCCCGCCGCCCCTCGTTCCGTCTCCTCACCCACAGCCTCGGCGTGGCCACGCTCGCGCTTGGCCTCGTCTCCGCTCAGGCCGAGACCGTGGAGAAACACAACAAGAGCTTCAGCATCCCGTCCGGCGGCAAGCTCGTGGTCGACGTCGATTTCGGTGGAATCGAAGTGACCAGCCACGCGGGTGACCAGGTGGAGGTCCGCGTCGAGCGCAAGGTCTCGCGCGGCACGAAGGAGGACGAACAGGAGTTCCTCCAGGACCGACCGGTGGTCTTCAGCCAGGACGGCAACACCCTCACCGTGCGTTCGCGGGCGGAGAAGAAGAACGCCTGGAACTGGAAGGGGAAGCAGCGCCTCGAAGGGAAATACACGATCTCCGTCCCGCGCCAGTTTCACACCCAGCTCAAGACGTCCGGCGGCAGCGTTGAAATCCAGAACCTCGACGGCGACGCGCAGCTTCACACGAGCGGCGGCAACATCCGCGTCGCCGGCGGCGGCGGCACCCTTAAAGGGCACACCTCCGGCGGCTCCATCGCGGTGAAGGAATTCCGCGGGCCGGTGCAGGTGAACACCAGTGGCGGCAGTGTTCAGATCGAGGACGTCACCGGCACCGTTGAGGGCTCGACGTCCGGCGGGTCGGTCTCCGCGTCGCTGAAGGCCATGCCTGAGTCGGTGAAGCTGAGCACCTCAGGCGGCAACGTGACCTTGCGTGTGCCGGACAACGCGGCCTTCGACCTCGACGCGGCGACCTCGGGCGGCAGTGCCGGTTCCGAACTGCCGGTGACGATCACCGGCAAGAAATCGGGCAGCCGCCTCCAGGGTCCCGTAAACGGCGGCGGCAAGCCGGTCGTGTTACGCACCAGCGGCGGCAATGTCTGGGTGCGCAAGATCTGACCCTCCCACCCTTCGAGCGCGAGCTCTACGCTCGCGGCTACGTTCGCCGTAGCCGCCGCCGTGCAGGCGGCGCTCGACCGCTTCAGCAACCCCATTCGCCAACGCCAGTCAGCGCGGGCTGCACGCTCGCGGCTACGTTCGCCGTAGCCGCCGCCGTCCAGGCGGCGCTCGATCGCCTCCGGCAACTCCATTCGCCACGCCATTCAGCGCGGGCTGTACGCCCGCGGCTACACACGGCAAGTCCCCGACCGTTCCCGCAGTCCGCTTCTCCTTCTTCGGATCCCGCAGGAGAACGCTTTCCCGGCACGCGGCGCCATGGTTGTTTCTTGCCCGCCATGCGCCCATCGGTAATCCCTCCGACCTCCCCCGCCCTGATGGCAGGGCTTGCGATGCTGCTGCCCGCGACCGCGCTCGTGGCCGACGACTGGCCCCATTGGCGCGGCCCCCAGCGCACCGGGATCTCGGCCGAATCCACCTGGCCGAAGACTTGGCCCGACGACGGTCCGGCCGTGGCGTGGAAGGCCAAAGTGGGTCAGGGCTTCTCCTCCAGCGTCGTCTCCAAAGGGCGCGTCGTGACGCTGGGCTTCGCCGACGATCAGGACACGATCACCTGTCTCGACGCCGCCACGGGCAAACCGGCCTGGCAGCATTCCTATCCGGCGGAGCTGGGTGACAAGTATTTTGAAGGCGGCACCACCGGCACGCCCACGATCGAAGGCGACCAGGTCTTCGTCTTCAGCCGCCTCGGGGACGCCCTGTGCCTGAGTCTCGACACCGGCAAGGTGGCCTGGTCGCGGAACATTCTCACCGACACCGGCGTCCGGCCGCCGGACTGGGGATTCACGGGCGCACCCCTCGTGGTGGGTGACCGGGTCTATTTGAATGCCGGCGGCGGCGGCGTTGCCCTCAACCGCGCCTCGGGGGCCGTGCTCTGGAAATCTGATCCCAAGGAAGCCGGCTATTCATCCCCGCTTCCCGTCGGCTCCGCCGGCACGGCCGCTGCCCTGGCGGTGTTCAGTTCGGGCGATGCGTACAGCGCCGTGCGCCTCGCGGACGGCACGCGGACCTGGACCATTCGCTGGCTCACGCAGTACGGCGTCAACGCCGCCGACCCCATCCTGCACGACCAGCACGTCTTCCTTTCGTCCGGCTACGGCAAGGGCTGCGCCCTGTTCGCACTCAAGGACTCCGGACCTGAGGAGGTCTGGAAATCGAAGGCGCTCGCCACGCAGATGAATCCGGCGGTGCTCTACCAGGATCATCTCTACGGCACCGCGGGCGACACCACCGAGAAGGCGTCGCTGAAGTGCGTGGTCTGGAAAACCGGCGAAGTGAAGTGGACGTTTCCCGGATTTGGTTCCGGCGGACTGATTCTCGCTGGGGACCGGATCCTGGCCGTGACCGGCAGCGGCGAACTGCTCCAGGCACCCGCCTCGCCCACCGGCTTCGAACCCACCGCGCGCGCGCAGGTCGTCGGCGGCAAAACCTGGACCGCGCCCGTCCTCGCCAATGGTTTCGCCTATGTCCGCAATTCGCGCGGCGATCTCGTTTGCCTCGACCTCCGCCCGAAGTCCTGAACCCGGCCCACGCCCTTCATTTCATGAGCCACGCACCTGTTCCGATGGACCCCTTCCCTTTCCGGACCACCTCGACCCGGCGGCAGTTCCTCGCCCGCTCACTCACCACCGGTGCCGTCGTGGCCGCGGCTCCCTACGTGCGTACTGCCGACGCGAACCGTCGTTTCAAGACCGCGCTGATCGGCTGCGGGTGGTGGGGGAAGAACATCCTGCGCGAGGCCCTGGCCAGCCAGCGCATCCAGGTGGTCGGCTTGTGCGACGTCGATCCGCGCGCGCTGGAACTCGCCTCCGTAACCGTCACCGAACTCAACGGCGACCAGCCGAAGGCGCACCGCGATTTCCGCGAACTCCTCGAGAAGGAGAAGCCGGAAATCGTCCTCATCGCGACGCCCGACCATTGGCACGCCCTCCAGACCATCGCCGCGCTCAAGACGGGCGCGCATGTGTTCGTCGAGAAACCGACCGGCCACACCGTGATGGAGAGCCGCGCCATGCTGCGCACTGCGCGTGACACCGGACGCACCGTTCAAGTCGGACTGCACCGCCGCATCGGTCCCCACCACGTCAACGCCATGAAGTTCCTCAAGTCCGGCGCCGTGGGTGACGTCGGGATGGTACGGATCTTCGCGCATGGCGGCGGCGGACGCGAACGCCCCTCCGCCAACCTGGCACCGCCCGAAGGCATGGACTGGGATCTCTGGTGCGGCCCGGCGCCGTTGCGTCCGTTCAACCAGAAGCTGCACCCGGGCGGCTGGCGCAACTTCCTGGATTACGCCAACGGCCAGCTCGGCGACTGGGGCGTTCACTGGCTGGACCAGGTGCTCTGGTGGAGCGGAGAAGCGGGTCCCAAGCGGGTCTTCTGTTCAGGCGGACGCCCAATCGCCGGGGAAGCGGTTCTCAGCGAGAAAGAACAGACCTCGGACGCGCCTGACCATCTGGTCGCCGTCTACGATTTCGAACGCTTCACCTGCGTCTGGGAGCACCGCCGGTTCGCCGGCAACCGCGCGGAGCAACATGGCATCGGCGCGTATTTCTACGGCACCAAAGGCACGCTCCACATCGGCTGGCAGGACGGCTGGACCTTCTATCCGTCAGACTCCAAGGCCGCCACCGTCCACGAAGACTCGCAGTTGCAGCAGCCGGACGGCCACAACCTCAAGTTGCTCTGGGCGGATTTCCTCTCGGCCATCGAGTCAGGGACCCAACCCGCCGCCGGCATCGAAGTGGGTCATCGAGCGTCCGTGCTGCCACTCCTCGGCATGATCTCGTGGCGCACCGGACGCAGCCTCAAATGGGACAGCGCGAAGGAGCAGGTCCTCGACGACCCGGCAGCCGCCCAGCTCCTGCGCCGCCCTTACCGCGGCTCCTGGGTTTACCCGGAGGCCTGACCTGCCCTCCTTGTTTGCCGGGCGGAAACAAGAAACCGCGGTTGCCGACCTCGGCAACCGCGGTTTTGTGATCAGAGAAAGATGCTCGGTCGTCAGCGCTGACGGCTCGGGGGCTATCCCGCAGCCACCAGAGTCACCTCACGCCCGCGAGCGGCGCCAGCGGCGCACCGCACCCAGCGCGAACGGCAGCCCGAGCAGCGCACCGGCCACGTACGTCGAAGGCTCAGGAACGATCGTCGTCGTTCCGTAAATCTCGACGTGGGAAACGGCGTGCGGGGGGGTCGAAGTCCAAGGATAGGGAATCTGGATCTCCTCCGTGCCGTTCCAACCAGAGATGTCCCAGACGTACGAATCGTCATTCCCGGGCTTAAGAACCAGGTAGGTCGGCCCGGAAATAAAGCCGGGGCCGCCCCACGTGATCACCGTGGCGCCGAGGCCGGCGGATTGGAAAACGGTCGAGTAGTAGGTCTTGGCGGCGCCCTCTTCCGATCCACCGCGGTTGTCCTTGTATTGCATCGTCCCGACGTCGGCGGCAGTCACTCCGCCTCCGACGGCGGTCGCAATGCGGGTCGGGTTGATGTTGCCCGGAGGATGCGGGATCTGGCCGTCGGCGTCCGCCACGGTCAGAACCAGCGTTGCGCTAGCAGTATTGGCCATGAACAGCGCGAGGGCGCCGATCGAAGCCATTGTGGTTGTCTTCATAGGTGGGTGTGTACGTCTTTCAGCATCCGCCACTTGCACTTCCATCCTTCAGGGCAGGATGGTGCTCGCACGACGCAAGACCAGCGATGGGTGTTTCAAAGCGGCGAGGATACTGAATTCGACTTCGCGAGATTGTGCACCAGAAGTACAGACTAACTCAATCACCTAGAGTAAGTTTTTTTACGAAAACTGACCTAACAACAGATCCGACAGGCCCTAGTCGATGGTCGTCTCTCCCGCCACCACCGATGGCTCGAATCATCGCTTCGGTGTAACTGGATTCACTCGCGGAACACCCACGCCTCCACTCAGAAAACCCAGAAAAACCCCCTCAGTCGTCGTTACACAAGGAGAGACGAGTCAGCACCCCCCAATTCTGGCGACTCACACCGACCCCGTGGTCCGCCCCACAAAAATGGTAACGCGACCGGCCGCGATTACTC
>CAZYJB010000268.1:0-6112 GCA_964647675.1 uncultured Verrucomicrobiota bacterium
GACCGTATTTCGGTAGGGGCTTTGGGTGAGGGCAGGGGACGGAAACCCACTGCGGCGCAGCGATCCGAGGACGTTTTCGAGGAAGCCGTGGGCCTGCTCCTGGCGCTGGCGGCGCAATTCACGCGCCAAGACCTGCTCGAACAGCTTCATCCAGACCGCGGAATCATCGTCGGCCGGCAGATTCCGGACGTCGGGGAGAAGGGGGACGGAAGGGGGCGGGGTTCGGTCGATGGTGTTGTTCACAAGACGATCGCGGCGGGTGTGCAGCCGCCAAAGCGCCGCGGAGCATAGCGGCGACCCCCGATGGCTCAAATGAAATACCTCGACCAAACCTTGGGCGGTCCGGCGGAGGATCTCGCCTGCGATGAGGCGTTACTGGATGCCTGCGAAGAGGATCCGCGGGAATCGGTGCTCCGCGTTTACGAACCGCGGCGCACCTGCGTGGTGGTGGGCTTCGGCAATGCGCTGGCAACCGAAGTGGATCTGGACGCGTGCCGGGCGGCCGAGGTGCCGGTGCTGCGGCGGGCGAGCGGAGGCGGCACCGTGGTGCTCGGGGTCGGGTGCCTGGCCTACAGTCTCGTGCTTTCCATCGAGGCCGAGCCCGCGCTGACGGGCGTCACCGGGACCAATACGTGGATTATGAGCCGGCAACGCGAATGCTTCGCCCGCCTGCTCGGGGAGGGCGTGGAAGTGGCGGGATATACCGACCTGGTCTGGCGCGGCCGGAAGTTTTCGGGCAACGCGCAGCGCCGCCGCAGCCGCGCGGTGCTCTTTCATGGAACGCTGCTGCTGTCGATGGAACTGGCGTGGATCGAACGCTATCTGCGCATGCCGACGCTGCGGCCCGCCTATCGCGCGGATCGACCGCATCGCGAGTTCGTGGGCAACCTGGGTCTGGAGGCGACCGCGGTCAAAGCCGCCTTGAGGGAAGGCTGGCATGCGGACGCCGAGCATGGTGGGGTTGCGCCCGGACGAATCCGGTCGTTGATGGAGGCCCGCTACGGTCAGGCTTCCTGGCACGCGCGTCGGTGAAGGATTTCCGTGCTGGCATCAGGCCCGCCGGTGGAGAGGCCTGAGCCATCGGGCTCGCCTGACCCGTCGTCTCCCGAGGATATGGCCCAAGGCATGCAACTCAGCCAGGGACTTGCGCTTCAGCAAGTCCTGTCGCCGCAGATGCAGCAGTCGCTCGCGCTGCTGCAGGCGCCGGTATTGGAGTTGCGCAACCTTGTGGAGCAGGAAATGGCCCAGAATCCCGTGCTCGAGGATATGCCGCAACTGGAGCGGCCTGGGCAGGAGTCCGCCGAGGGCGGACCCGAGCTCAATCCCCTTGATCCGACGGAGCCTCCCGCCGACGTGATGTACGATCCGGCCACCGAGAAGGCCGCGGCGGTGGTCGACGATTTTCAAGCGAAGCTCGAGCAGTTGACCATGCTCGACCAGGAATGGCGGGATCACTTCTCCCAGACCAACGCGCCCCTGCGGCAGTCGGAGGTCGACGAAGAGAAGCGCCAGTTCCTCTTCGACAGCCTGACCCAGCCCAAGTCGCTGCGGGTCGATCTCGAAGAGCAATTGCAGATTTCCGAGGCGCCGGCCGAGCTGCGTCCGCTGGCAGCACTGATCATCGGCAATATCAGCGACGAGGGTTATCTCGCCACGCCCCTCGCACAGATGGCGGAGCAGAACTCCGTCGACTTGGCGTCCCTGGAGGCGGCCCTCAAATGGGTTCAGGCTTTGGACCCGGCCGGCATTGCCGCGCGAGACCTGCGCGAGTGCCTGATGCTCCAGTTGCAGCGCGCCGGCAAGGGGGAGTCCATCGAGTATGTGGTCGTCCGCGACCACATCGAGGCGCTGGGCCGGCGGCGGTACCAGGACATCGCCGAGAAGCTCGGGGTTTATCCCGACGAGATTCAGGACGCCGCCGAGAACATCGCCAAGCTGCGGCCGCGCCCCGGCCTCGAGGTGTCCTCGGAGCTACCCGAGTACGTGCTGCCCGAGGTCGCGGTCCACGCCACGGAAACCGGCCTGGTGGTCACGCTCAACGACGAGGCCATGCCGCGGGTGCGCATCAGTCATGCCTACAAGGATTTGCTGACCCAGGCCGCGACCAACGACGAAGTGCGGGACTACCTCAAGGAGAAGATGCGCGCGGGCAAGTTTCTGATCCGCTGTCTCGACCAGCGCGAGCAGACCATCCGGCGTATCTCAGAGGAGCTGGTGCGCCGTCAGGAGGCTTTCTTCCTCAACGGACGCGCCCATCTGCGGCCCATGACCATGGCCCAGGTGGCCGAGGCGGTGGGTGTACACGAGACCACGGTCAGCCGCGCCGTGTCGGGCAAGTACATGAGCACGCCGCAGGGCATCATCGAAATGCGCGCCTTGTTCACCAGTGGCGTGGCCACTGCCGACGGTGGATCGGTGGCGAGCACCGGGGTCAAGGAGCTGATCTCGGAGATGGTGAAGGGCGAGAATCCGGCCGCCCCGCTGACCGACGACCAGATCGAAGCACTCCTGAAAGCGCGCGGCATCAAGATCGCGCGCCGTACAGTGGCCAAGTACCGCAACGAAATGAGGATCCTGCCAGTGGCCATGCGCCGGACGGCCTGACCCCCCGGAGTTCGTGAAAGGGCGCCCGAGGACCGGGCTGCCCGGTGTGTTTTCTGCAGCACGGCGGATGGAATTGCCACCGTCCATTTGACGCCTAGGTGCAGGTCCGCCTGGGTCATGGGCTGGCTCACCTGGGACACAAGCGGGCACAACACCAACAAGCTCTATCTGCAGGACAACGACTACTCGGTGCTCGCCAAGGACGCGGGTAATACGGCGGCGATCTACAAGTGCCCGGCCGACAACCGACTGGCGCCGGTCCAGCGGTCGCGCGGCTGGTCCCAGCGCGTGCGCTGTATCTCGATGAACGGTGCCGTGGGCAAAGGCAACAAGACGGCCAGCGACGGGTTGCTCCTCTGCGAGAAGATCTTCGAAAAGGCCACCGATGTCTCCGACCCCGGCCCATCCAAGCTCTGGGTGTTTGTGGATGAGCATCCGGACAGCATCAACGACGGCGCCTTCTTCAATGCCCAGACCGACCGTCGCTGGATCGACATGCCGGCCAACTATCATAACAACGCCTGCGGGTTCTCGTTCGCGGACGGCCATTCCGAGATCAAGAAGTGGAAGTCCACCGTGCCGCGCGAGGTCATCAATTTCACGTATAGCCCGCCGCCAGTTCCCGCGGGTGACCACGATTGGAACTGGCTCATCGAGCGCACCTCGGCGCCGGTCCGCCGCTGAGTCGCGGACAGTCCTCGAACAAGGCCCCGGCCCTCGAATTCCGAATTCCGAATTCCATACCGCGGACGCGCTTTCCTTGAGGGCGCGTCCGCGGTTTGCTTTGGGCGCATGGTGTCCGCCCCCAGCGACTCCGGATTCGATCGCTCCTCTGCCGACGCCCCGTCGCGCGACGGGGCGCATGCCGTATCGCTTAGCGATGTCTGGCGCTCCTTCGCAAGCACGGCGGCGCTGGCGGGGATCTCACTCGAGATTGCCGAAGGCGAATTCTTCTCGTTGCTCGGGCCGTCGGGCTGCGGGAAGTCGACCCTGCTGCGGATTGTGGCGGGGTTGGATCGTCCCGATCGCGGCGATGTCCGGTTGCACGGTGTCTCCGCTCTGGAAGTCCCGGCGCACCGGCGTCCGGTGAACACGGTATTCCAATCGTACGCGCTGTTCCCGCACCTGAGTGTCGGCGAGAACATTGGATTTGGACTGAGGATGCAGGGAGTGGATCCGGCCACGCGCCAGCGCCGCGTGGAGGAGGCGATGGCCCTGGTCCGGCTTGAGGGCGTCTCCCGGCGCGCTCCCGAGCAACTATCCGGCGGGCAGAGGCAACGCGTGGCCCTTGCGCGGGCGCTCGTGAATCGGCCGCGAGTGCTCTTGCTCGATGAGCCGCTGGCGGCGCTCGATCGCCAGTTGAGAGTCGAACTCCAGTGCGAACTGCGCTCGTTGCAGAGGCAGACCGGCATCACCTTCGTGCTGGTCACCCACGATCAGGACGAGGCGCTCAGCCTGAGTGATCGCGTCGCGGTGTTGCGCGCCGGTCGCGTGGAACAAACCGGAACCCCCCACGATCTCTACGATCGGCCCCGCAACCGGTTTGTCGCCGAGTTCGTCGGCGCGTGCAATGTGTGGACCGCCCAACGGATCGCGGGGGATTCGGGCGGGATCCTGGTGGAGGCGCCGGTGGGGGTGTTGCGGCTCTCGCCCGCCGTGACTGGCGGCTCGGATGCCCAGCGACTCGAGGTCGGCATTCGCCTGGAGCAGGTCGAACTTCTCCGCCCGCGCCTGGGCCAGGCGGATGCCGGGAACCTGGCAGGCACGGTGGCCACGGTGCGGTTCGAAGGCGCGGCCAGCGAAGTCTCGGTGCGGGTGGGCTCCGGAGTGGTCCGCGCGCGCTGTCTCCGGGGTGCCGGGCTGCCGGACTGGCGGGAGGGCGAGGCGGCAACGGTGCGGCTCCCTGCGGAGCGTCTCTTCGGATGGGCGGCGCCGTCATGAAACCGGGATCTCAGACATCGGGCCAGGAGAGTGCGTCGGGCACATGGCGATGGACCACTCCCGGGTGGTTGTGGCTCGGCGTGTTTGTGTTTGCCCCGCTGGTCCTGGTGGCCGCGGCCAGCTTTCTGAGCCGCGGTGACTACGGCGAGCTGCAGGGGCCGCTGACCCTGGAGAACTATCGCCGCCTGGCTGGTTGGGGTGACCTCGGTTGGGAACCGCTCTATCCGAAGGTGCTGCTGCGGACACTGCTGGTGGCCGTGGCTGTGGTGGTGGTGACGCTGGCGATCTCGGTGCCGTTGGCGTTCTACCTTGCCGCCCTGGGCCCGCGCGGGCGTGCTCTCGGCCTCGCGCTCGTCGTGGTGCCGTTCTGGACGAACCTGCTGGTCCGCACCTATGCGTGGCAGATCCTGCTCGGTGCCGGGGGCCCGCTGGCAGGTTGGGCCATTGCCGTGGGATGGCTCCCGCCGGGCGGGGCGTTGTATCCGGGATGGACGGCGGTGTTGCTGGTCATGGTGTGCGACTTCCTGCCGTTTATGGCCCTGCCGATTTATGCGTCGGTCGAGCGCCTCGACTGGGTGCTCGCGGACGCCGCGGCGGACCTTGGTGCGGGACGCGCCGGCGTCTTCCGTCATGCGCTGTGGCCGCAGATTCTTCCGGGCGCGCGCGCCGGAGTGGCCATGGTGTTTCTGCCGGCGGTCGGTCAGTTCGTCATCCCCGAGCTGCTGGGTGGGGGACAGGCGACCATGCTAGGCAGCCTGATCCAGCAGCAGTTTGGCGCGAGCCGCGACTGGCCGTTCGGCGCGGCGGCGGCGGTGGTCGTGCTCCTCGGACTGGGGTTGGCCCTGGTGGGGTGGGGGATGAAACCGCGCTGGCGGCGCGAAAGAGGGGTGGGGGCATGAGGTCGGAACGACGATCGAGCCGGCCGGTGCTGACCCTGGTGGCGCTCGTTGCCTTCCTGGTCCTTTGGGCGCCGCTCGGGGTGCTCGTGGCGTACTCGTTCAATGCGGCCCGGTCCGGGGCGGCCTGGCAGGGGTTCACGTGGGACTGGTATCGCCAGGCCGCCGCGAACGAGGCGTTGCTGGGTGCGGTGGCTAACAGCCTGATCCTCGCTTCAGCCAGCACGGCCATCTCGACCGTGCTGGGCTCGCTGTTGGGATATGGGGTCGGACGCGGCCGCCGTCGGAGCGCCTGGCCGGAGCGGCTGCTGCGGCTGCCGACCGTCGTGCCCGACATTGTCTCCGCGATCTCCCTGGTGCTGCTGTTCGCGCTCGTGCGCCGGGTGTGGAGTGTTTCCGAGCCGGGGCTGGTGCAGATGATCGTGGGTCACGTGGGCCTCCAGGTCCCGTTCGTGGCCCTGGTGGTGCATGCGCGCACGCTCTCGCTCGATCCGCTGCTGGCCGAGGCGGCGCGCGATCTGGGGGCCACGCCGTCGCAGGTATTCCGCCATGTCACGCTCCCCCTGCTGCGTCCGGGCATCGTGGCCGGTTCCTTGCTGGCGCTCACGCTGAGCCTGGACGATTTCGCCATCAGCTTCTTCAACGGGGGCCCGGGTTCAACCACGTTGCCC
>CAZYJB010000269.1:0-6099 GCA_964647675.1 uncultured Verrucomicrobiota bacterium
GGCGGCCTGCCGGGGGGTGGGGGCGTTGGCGGCACGGTGCAGTATGCGATCGATGCCGCGACGGCTTCGCTCTATCGCGTGAATCCGCCGAACAACGGCACGCTGACCGAGCGCCGTTCGCTCCCCTTCGGGATTGGTGCACTCGCAGGCCTGGATGTTCTCACGGGATCCGATCGCCTGGTCGCTCTGCTCGAGGTGGCGGGTGAGATGGGGATCTACGAACTGGATGGGCGCCGTGGATTGCTGGGATGGGTGCGCGGCGTGCCGGCCGACGTGGTCGATATCGCAGTGCCAATGCCGGTGATCCTTGGCCAGCCGCAGCGCGAAGGCATCGGCTTGGGCTTGGTTTGGTCCGGCGGCGTGGGGCCCTTCGAGGTGTGGCGGGGCGACGGTGTGGATGGGGTGATGACCAGGGTTCTGACCACGCGCGAGCGCGCTGGCGCGGCGGCACGGGACGGCGTCGCGGGATTCTTCCGAATCAGCGATCAGGTTGGGGGAGGGGCGGGAACGGGCGGGGGCAGCCTTGATGAGTGAAGAAGGGCCGCCCGTTCGAGCGCGGAACGTGGGGATGCTGGACTGGCGCGGTCGGGCTCTGATTGGGCGCCGGCCGGGCCGCGATCAATCGCGGCGAACCCGAGCGGCGGCCACGGCTGTGGCGTAAGCCGGGGCGAGGTCACTCGCCTGCGTGAGAGTCATGTCGAGATCACGCAGATGACCGTCCTGGAGGCCGTAGATCCAGCCGTGGATGGTCAGTTCCTGCCCGCGCTCCCAGGCATCGCGCGCGATGGTCGTCTGGCAGACATTGACCACCTGCTCGATGACGTTCAGTTCACAGAGCCTCGCCGCGGCGTCATCCTCCGACGCGGCGGCCGCGAGAATCGAGGCATGCTTCTCGCGCACGTCCTGCACATGGCGGAGCCAGTTGTCGCTGAGTCCGATGCGCTCCTGCCGCAGCGACGCGCGCACGCCGGAGCAACCGTAATGTCCGGTCACGATGATGTGCCGTACTTTCAGCACATCGACGGCGAACTGCATGACCGAAAGGCAGTTCAGATCCGTATGGACCACCAGGTTCGCGATGTTGCGGTGGACGAAGAGTTCACCGGGCGGGAGCCCGACGATTTGGTTGGCGGGCACGCGGCTGTCGGAGCATCCGATCCAGAGATAGGCGGGCGACTGCTGGCGCGACAGCTTGAGAAAGAACTCGGGATCCTGCTGGCGCAGGTTGGCGGCCCAGGTTCGGTTCTGGGCGAGGAGGTGTTGGAGGGAGCGCATCAGGTAACGGTACGCAGGGATCGTTACCCGGACCGGGATTGGCAGGTCGAGCACTACCTGAGCCGGGCACCACGCGTGCGGCGCTGGCTACCGCTTGAACTCAATTTTCGCGCGTTGCTTCTCCAGTTCCTCCGGGATATCCGCCTGATAGAAGTAGGCGTCCCGCTCTCCCCCCGTATTCCACGAGTGCAGGAACAGCAGCTTACGCGCGATCACCCAGTTGACAGCGCCATCGATGGTGAGGTGATTGCCTCCCTTCGGCGTGCCGAGGGTGTCCTTGTGCGGCGGCATGCCCTTGAACGCCGAATCCCGGCCGCCACCCCACTTGCGGTCCACCTTCATGTTCGCATCGGCGGCGAGCACCCACGTGGGATTAGCGGTCGCTGTCTTGACCGGGCTGCGCGAGGGGAACGTGCCGGCCGGATTGCTCCACCGGTCGATGCCCGCGTAGTACTGGTAGCCAATGTTGAACTGACGGTACTCCGGTTCGTAGGTCGGGAAGGTGGGCCGGTTGGGGCAGGTCCACATCTTGGCTGTCGTGGCGTTGGTATCGACCGGGAGGCCGAGTTGCCGCGCGGAGGCCGCCTCGGGTTCGTTGATCGAGATCTGCACCCAGTTTCCGCCGTCGAAGCGCGCCTTGAGGAGGACGTCGTCGTTGTCCTGGGCGTAGAGGGTCATGCCGATGCCGATCTGGCGCAGATTATTGACGCACTTGGCGCGCTTCCCCTGTTCCTTGGCCTTGGCCAGCGCCGGCAGGAGCATCGACGCGAGAATCGCGATGATGGCGATGACCACCAGCAGTTCGATCAAGGTGAAGCCTGGGCGCGCAAGGTCTCGTGAGGCGGGTCCGCCGGGGTTCATGACACGAATCGAACGCCGAACGCCGGCCAAAGGCACGCGGAAACTGCGGTCTACCGTGGATTCTGGCGGTCCCGTCGCTGCGGAGCCGAAGACCACTCTGCGCCGTCGGATCGTTGCGGTTCAGCGCCCGATGCGGAACAAATGTTCCTCCGAGCGGAGAAAAAGCGCGCCATCCATGACGGCGTAGGAAGCGAGGGTGCGTTCGCCCAGCGCATTCTCGGCGAGCTTCTGGTAGGTGCGGCCCGGTTGAATCACCACGCCGAGTCCCTGTTCATCGAGAAGGTAGATGCGGCCCTCGGCGAGGATGGGCGAGGCCGAGCTCTGTCCGCAGGCGCGCTCCTGATAATGCGGGGTCCCGGTCCGCGCATCGACGCAGCTCAGGATGCCGCTGTCGGAAAGCAGATAGAGTTCCTCGCCGACCGCGAGAAACGACGGCGTGTTGGGCGCGCCGCGGCGCAGGGTCCAGGCCAGGTGCGTTTCCGTGACATCCCCCGCGCCCCCGGGCCGGATGGCGACGGTGGTGGCGGTCTCGTAGCCAGTGCCGGCGAAGATGAGCCCGTGCGCCATCACGGGCTTCGGAATGACCGACCATCCGGCGTGTCGCACGCGCCACAGTTCGCGTCCGTCGGCTGGATCGTGTCCCGCGATGAACCCGCTGGCCGGGGCCACGAGCACCTGCTTGCCGTCCATGGCGAAGACGGAAGGTGTGGCGAAGGAGAAGGTCCGCGGGAAATCCGTGACGCGCGCCACGCGCCACGCGACCTCGCCGGTCTCGGCCTTCAGCGCGGCGATGAAGGGCGCCTCGGCGCCGTCGGCGAGGTAGATGAGCTTCCCTTGGTGGAGCACGGGCGAGCCGCCGTTGCCATGAACCGGATTGTAGGTGAGGCCCGTCTGGCGCCAGAGCACACGGCCCTGGGTATCGAGCGCGGCCGAGCCGCGGTGCCCGAAATGCACGTACACGCGATCGCCGTCGAGGATCGGGGTGGGGCTCGCGTGGCTGTTTTTGCGGTGGATGCCTGACGCCACCGCGTCGTTGGTGAAGACCCCGGTCGACCACAGGAGCTTCCCGCTGGTCGCGTCGAAGGCGAGCGCCGAGAGGGCCAGGGGTCCGTCGGCGGGGCCCACCGCCGACGTGAGGAAGACCTTACCGTCGGCGAGCACGGGCGAGGACCAACCGCGGCCCGGCACGGCGATCTTCCACGCCACGTTTTCCGAAGCACTCCAGTGCAGCGGCACCTTTTTCGCGCTGGAATGACCGTCGCCGTTCGGGCCGCGGAATTGCGGCCATTGCGCGAGCGCGGACGACGTGGCGCCGAGGAGGAGTGCGAAGAACACCCGCCACGCGGCGGGAGAACGACGGGGCGGGAGGTACATGCAGCGAAAGCGTGGGATCAAAACCCGACCGAAGGACGGCGTCCCTGTTTCACGACCTCCTTTTCACCTTCCCACACGGCGAGGCCGCGGCGGTCGGTGAGCGAGAGTTGGAAGGTGTAGGCCGCCTGCCGGTAGTTTCCGGCGCGCGTGTAGGTCTCGATGATCTTGCCCGAGAGGCTGAAGTCGGGCGGACGCTGGGGCGTCGGCTCAAGCCCGAGATCTCGCCATTCCTGCGCGATCTCTCTCGCGAGTTCGTCCTCGGCGGAACCGCCGGGCCCGCGCGTGGTCATGGTGAGCGCCTTGCCGCTCTTGTTGAGCGCCACGCGGATCTTCTTGGTGAGCAGATCGGTGTCGACCTGCTGGCTGGTGCTGTTGATGACGCGGCTCACCACCATGACGGCGGGGGGCGTCGACACTTTGTCGAGGGCGCCGGACGCCAGCAGTTCCTTGATGGCGTCCTCGGCGGCCATGGACCAGTCCTGGATGTTGATCTGGTCGAGCGTGACCATGACGCGGCCGCCCTTGGGGTCGACATACTGGGCGGGGCGCGTGCAGGCGGAGAAGGTGAGGGCGGCGGCGGTGAGCGCAGCGGCTGGGAGGAGGCGGGACACGTTCATAACGGGAGCGGGACTGGGAGAACCGTTGGGAAAAGGATGTTGGGCGGGACCGAGCGGCACGAGGCGATTCAGCGTTTGCGCAGGAGCGGGAAGTGGTCGCGTGTGCTCTCCTGCAGGTTGAGCTTGAAGTCCTTCACGCTGGGATGCGGCGCGGTGGAGGACAGCACCATCACCTGCCCGCCTTCGATCTGCTGCGAGACCATGGTGGAGGCCGGCGTGGTGACGGGCAAACCCTGGGAGTCGAACCAGTCGAAGCGGTAGTTGAACCGGAACGACTTGGTACGCGTGTTCTGCACCTCGACGCCGACCCGCATGAGGCCCTCAGCCGTGGTGCCGTCGATGACTTTGATCACGGCCACCGAGCGCGCGGTGTCCTGGTCCCGGATGACGCGCTTGTCTTCCACGATGCGACGTTGGTAGTGGGGATTGGCGGGTTCGACCGTGTTGACCTCGTGATGGGACGTTTCGCAGCCGGCTCCGGCGAGGAGACCGGCAAAGCCGAGGACGGTGAGACCGGCATGGTATCGGGTTTTCATTTCAACTTCATCTGCGTGATCTGAATCGGTGCGAATCCGCTGACGGACCGAACGTAGACGATATTCACGATGCCGTCGCCCACGACGACGGGCAGGGCGGGCCCGCTCCCGGCAAGCAGCTCGAGGCGGCGGTCGGCGGGCGTGGGGATTCGGACGACCTGGAACTCCTTGGGCAGGGTGGTCCACGTGCGCGTGTCGGCGATGTTGACGCTCGCCTGGTAGGCCAGGGTGGCGAGTCGGACGAGGGCGCCCAGGCCTTCGTCCTGACGCGAGGCGGCCTCGTTGGCGACGAAGGCGGCGGCGCCCTTCGCAAGGGTCGAGACGAGGGTGCGCGTGACGATGGCCGGGCGCTCGTCCTCAAAGTCGCGCGCGATCACCGAGTCCATGCGGGAGACCGACTGCGTCGTGAGGCGTTGTGCGCCCGCGGCCACGGCCAGCGTGAGTGCGTGCCCGGACTGCGGTTCGAGCACCGGCCAGGAGGAGCCGATGTAGGAGACGTTTGCGAAGATGATCGGGATGTCGAAGCGCACCTGGGCACGGATGGGCGCCTGTCCGGTCTCGAACACGACGTAGGTGACGGGTTCGAGTGGTGCGCCCCTGAGCCGCGCGTCCGCCATGGCGAGGTCCGCCTTCAGGCCAGGGTGATCGGGCGCAAAGGCCAGCGCGCGTTCGAGCGATTTGTGGGCGCGTTCGAGGTCGGAGAGATCCCGCGCTTGCGAGAGGAAATACACCCCGTCGAGCCACACAGTGAAGGGGATCACATAGTCGGCGTAGGGCTCGAGTTGCGACACCTTGGAATAGAGCGAATCCACCCGCCCTTGGAACTGAGGGTTGCTCTCGGTTCGGCGGATGGCCGCAGCATCCTTGGATTCCCGAGCGTCGCCCTGCGCGCGCTCGATGCGCCGTGCGTTCTCGGCCACCGCGTCCTGCTGGTACTGGTAGGCCTTGATCAGCGCGGGCCGCGCGGCGTCGGGTTGACCAAGCGTCAGCAGATTCAACGCCCGGTAGGTGGCCGCCATGATGCGGTCGTAGGTGCGGCCTTCGTAGGGAAGATTGGCCGGCGTGGTCATGGTGGCCATGGCCTCGGTTGCGACGCGGACCCGCGCCTTGGAGCTGTATTCCGCCATGCGCGATTCTGCGGCCTCGAAAGCGCGTGTGCTCTCCTCGAAGCGCCCAGCGGCGCGCAGCGCGGCGGCCTGTTCGAGTCGCCAGATGACCGCATCGCGGCCCTGGGGCGCCGACTCGACCCGCTCGGCGAAAATCTTCGCCGCCTGCTCGGCCTGGCCCGATCGCCAGACACTCCGCACCTCCTGGGTCTTGGTGGCGTACGTGCGGCAGCCCGAGGTAAACGCCAGAAAGCAGAGAAGCACGACGGCCCCCGACGCCTGCGCCAGCAGGCGCGGCAGGCAGGAAGCGGCACCGGGGGATGCCGGTGA
>CAZYJB010000270.1:0-6098 GCA_964647675.1 uncultured Verrucomicrobiota bacterium
AAACCCAGCACAGGAACAAAGGCCGGCGGCGGATGAAGATCCTCGAACGGGCCGCTGCACGGACCGGCCGTCCACGTGCTGATCACACCGCCCCCCTGGGATCCCCCAGGAGGGAGCACCTCGACGCCGGGTTCAGCGAACTCGACCGGTTCTCCCACCGTCACCTGCACGAGGCCCGACCCGGGCAATGGCCAGCGAAACCAGACCGAACTCGAGCCGTCCTCGCCGGGTACTCGCGGATCGGACGCCCGCCCCGTGGCGCCGACATTCGTGGCCTCGAGACTCCAGTGAAGCCCGCCCACCTCGACCGCGCCGCCGAGGTCGTCGTTCGTCGGAGCGGGCTGGAAGTGCAGTTCACCTGCGAAGGACTGCTCGAGCGCCCATCCCGGAAAAGCGTCGACCTGCAGGAAGTAGGTCACGCCGGCCTCGAGGTCGAACTCGAGAAGGTCCCGCGCACGCCAGTATCGTACGCATTCATTTCCGAACTCGGTCGCCGACGTGGCCACCGGTACCAACGATCGCCAGGGCCCATGCCGATAGACGGCCACCAGCGGAGGTTCCGCGTCGGAGCCGAAGTGTATCGTGGCCGAGCCTTGTCCCGGTGACGCCCATTGCCACCAGACGGTTCGACCGAGTGCCGCGGGATGCGCACGCGGCTCGCCAGGTTCCATTGAGGATGGCAGCAGGACACCCTTCAGAAACGGCGCCGACAGATCGACCTCCTTTCGGCCCGCGAAAGCATCGTGGGGAGGCACCTCGCTCCCGTTCCGTCGGAAGCTCACCTCCACCGGGCGCGACGCCTGGGCCGGATCCCCGGGGATGCTCACCGGCATTCCGCCTGCCAGCACTGCATCGACCCGGATCCAGTACTCCACCGCGGCCTCCGCGACGAAGGACCCGGCCGGCTCCGCGACGATTTCGGGAAAGCCAAACAGACCCCTGGCAGCGCGCGGGCGAAGGGCGGTTTCCGCCACGACGGTCTCCTGCCCCAGCGTATCCGCGACGACAATTGTCACGGCCAACGGAGCCGAATTGGAGGACGATGCCCACTGCCAGACCCCCGAATCTGGCGCGACCCATCGCCACCAGAGGGTCGTGCCGGCCAGGTTCGCCGACGCTGACTCGAATGGTTCGCGCGTGGCTCCCTGCAGGTCGCCGATGAGGACGAAGGAAGCGCCGGACACGCGCAACGCGTCGTCGTGCCGGTCGTTGACGGGCGCCGCATCGACGCGGTCGACCATCAGCAGACAGCCGGCGACGCACCCCAAAAACCGCCGCCCGTGGAACACCAAGCGATCGATCATGCAGCGCGCACGCCGCGATGGATGGTCATCACGCCACCCAGCAGATTCCACCAGCGCACTTCGGCCCAGCCATTCTGCTCCATCCGACGCGCAATCTCCGCCGGACGCGGGTAGCGCTCCAACGAGTCGAGGATGTAGGCATGGGTTTCGGCGTCGCCACCCACCACGCGGCCCAGGCGCGGCACGACGTGTCGCAGGTGCCAAAGATAGAGCGCTCGCCAAGTGGCGTTCTCGGGCGTGGCAAAATCGAGCACGAGCACGCGCCCCCCGCGCCGCGTCACGCGCGCCATCTCCTCCAACCCCGCTTCCACACTTCGCAGGTTGCGCAACCCGTAGGCGATGGTCACGAGATCGAACTGGCGATTGCTGAAGGGAAGGCCCAGGGCGTCCGCAACCACGAATTCAGGCGGCGGTCCGTCCCCCGTGGCACGGCGGTGCCCGGTCCGCTCGCGGGCCACCGCAAGCATGGGTTCGCTGAAATCGGCACCGATCACCCGCGCTCCCGCGCGCGCCAGTGCCAGCGCGATGTCGCCCGTGCCACAGCAGAGGTCGAGGGCCTTCTCCTGCGGAGCCGGCGCCGCGCGGCGCACGAGTTGGCGCTTCCAGTACCGGTGCAGACCGAAGCTCTGCAGATCGTTGATCAGATCGTAACGCCGCGCGACGCACGCGAAGAGATCGCGGACGCCCTCGGCCCGACCTTCACCCTCGATGTAGAAGCGGCTGCGCATCCGGACCTGCGCGGAGACCCTAGGCCTCCATGCCGGGCATCGCGACTCCAATTCGTCCCGGATCGGGTCGCGCGGACTCGCCTCCACGAAACCGACGGGGCGCGGCTCCTCGGCGGAAGGAACGCCGCGCCCCGGAGTGCGATTGGGCGATCGACCTGGTCGTCGCGCGACCGGCGGGGTCGGTTCAGTCGGGCTTGTGCGCCGTGTGGCAGGCCTTGCAGTTCACAGCCTCCTTGTACTTCGCCGACGCTTCCGCCCCGCCTTTGCCAAGTCCCTCGGCGGCGGCCACCAGTTTGGTCATCTTGTCCTTCCAGGACGCATCGTCACCCTTCGGCGGTTTCGTCTTGGCCATCTCCTTGTAGGCCGCGACCAGTTTCTTGAGGTCGTCGGCACTGGCCTTGCCTTCGAGCGCCTTCTTGCAGGTGGGATCGGTCCCTTCGGGTGCCTTGTGATACAGCTTCATGGCCTCCTTGATGGGGTCCTTCTTCTCTGCGGCCTGGGACGTTCCGAGGAACAACCCGCCCGCAACGGCGCACGCGACGATCGCGGCGAGTTGAGTGATAGGGAAACGCTTCATGGTGATTCTACCTGCCAAGGAATGAGTGTTGAACAACTCCCTCCCGCCTCCGGGTTCCGCCGCGCAATCCGGCCTCCGGCATGCTGCGCCGGACTGTCGATCCGCGGATCGGACACTCCAAATTCCGGGGAAGGCGGCGCAGCGTTATCATGCCGCCCTGCGCGCGTCAAACGGCGTGCCGCGATCGCGTCACCTCCAACCTTGACGCCGCCCCACCCGCGTCGCGCAGGGTGCAACCGCCATGGCCGAGCCCAGCGTCAAGCCTGTCGAACTGGAAGGACTGTTCGTCACCGTCGACCGGCTCGAATTTCGCGCTCAGGCGCAAACGTCGCCGGACCGGCCCTTCTGCTTCATCTATTTCCTCAGCATCCACAACGACTCGGAGGTCCCGGTGGTGATCCGCGGACGCAAATGGGTGGTCACCGCGGAGGACGGGGAGGTCACGGCGATGGAAGGGACCGGGGTGGTCGGTCAGACTCCGCTCATCGCTCCGGGCGAACAGTTCACGTACAACAGCTTCCACCTCCTGCGCGCGCGCCTGGCCGAGGCCGAAGGCGCCTTCATCGGCCAGACCGCCGAAGGGAAAGCCGTGTTCACCCGCATCCCGCGCTTCCGCATGGTGGTGCCGGTGGGCGATTGAGCGCCTGCTCAGTACTCGCGGTCCTTCTTGATGCCGGGCTCCGGCTGCGGATAGCGCCCCGCCGCATCGGGAACCACCGGTGCTGCGCCGTCCATGGTCAGGCGATCCACCTCCGGCGCGAACTCGTGCTCGCCGTTCATCATGCCGTCGAAGGTGACCACCTGCCCCGTGTGCGCCGCCATGCGTCCCATCGAGGTCACCAGGCTCGCCAGCGCGCCGCGCCGCACTTCGTTGTAAGGCTGATCCCGGCGGATCGCCTCCATCAGATCGTCCCACTCGAGCTGGTACGGATTCGGTTCCGGCTGCGGGAACGCCCAGATCATTTTGTCCCGCGAGAAATCCTGCCCCGGGAAGGTGCGCACCTTGCCGGGGGTGTGGACGTTGGTGGAGATGATGGCACAGCCGGTGGTGCCGTGCGCATAGCTCGAGAACTCGTCGTGGCAACCCGCAATGCTGCGTCCCACGAAGTGGAAGCGCATGCCGTCCGCGAAGGTGTACTCGACCGCGTAGTGGTCGAAGTTCTGGTCCACAGCCTCACCGCGGAACTGGCGTCCGCCCACCGCATGGGCCTTCACCGGCCATTCGTTCTTCATCCAGCAGCACTCGTCGATCTGATGGATGTTGAAGTCGCTGAACAGGCCGCCGCTGGCCCAGAGAAAGCTGTGGAACCGTTGAACCTGGAACTGGACCTCGGTCAGGGTTTGGGGACGCGGACCCGAATCCCCGGCGGGTCCCCCCATGCGATAGGCGCGCAGGGACGTCAACTCGCCGATCTCGCCGTCGCGCAGGCGCTGGTGAAGCTGCTGGCGCCCGCGGCAATGGCGCACCATGAGACCCACGCCAACCTTGAGGTTCTTTTTGTCCGCCTCGTCGGCCAGCGCCAGCATGCGACGCGTCGTCGGACCATCCACGGTCACCGGTTTCTCCATGAAGACATTCACACCCTTCTCGATCGCGTACTTGAAATGCACCCAACGGAACGCGGGGGGTGTGGTAAAGATCGCGACGTCACCCGGCCGCAGGCAATCGATGGCCTGCCGGTAGGCGCCGAAGCCGAGAAACTGGCGGTCCTCCGGCACCTCGACGCGTTCCGGATGCTCGCGCTTGAGCCCTTCGAGACTTCCCTTGATCCGGCGTTCGAACACATCGGCCATCGCCACCAGCTTCACCGGCCCCTGCTGCGTGCCGAGCGCATTGGACGCCGCGCCAGTTCCACGTCCGCCGCACCCGACCAACGCCACTTGAACGGTCTGGCTGTCCACTGCGTGCACGTGCGGCAACGCTACGCCAGCCAGCGCCGACGCGGCGGCGAGTCGTCCGGTGGTTGACAGGAACCGACGCCGGCTGGCGTGGGCACGGAAGGTGGGCTTCATGGGCCCAGTGCATGCCACCTTGAGCCCCGGCGCAATCGGGGAGTGGTGAATAGCGGCCCTCTTCGTGCCTTCGTGGTCAAAAAGGAAACTCCATGGCAAACCCGTACTGCCTCCTCGACCGTACGAGTCCTGGTTCGACGCGAAAAAACGACGAGCACGAAGGTCGGTCAGCGGCGTCCCCGCTTGGACGGGATCGACAGGATGCTCGCCCCGTGCGTCACCCAGCCGCTGCCGCCCACGATGACGCGGCGCACGGGCTCCCCGGTCTTCGGATCATGCGTCAGCGCCGGCTCGGACATCTTCTGCTCCACTTCGAACTGGCGCGGTTTCTTTCCCGGCTTGGCGGGAATCGTTTCGTACACGTAGGTGGCCATGACTGAACTGAACTGGTTTGTGCGCGAAAGGATACCGGCTGCTGCCACGCGGGCAATGCCCCACGTCGTCCGCGGCTCCCCGCCTGGCGAACGACCGAAGAGTTGGTTGAACCACGAAGGCGCGATGGACACGAAGGAATATGGGAGGAATGCCGATGCGCAAGGCAGCTCCCGAGGCGTCGACGCTCATGCCCCACCGGTACTTCTTCCTTCGTGCTTCGTGGTTCGTCATCCGGGGATTTGAGTCATCGAGGTCGCGAGGGGCGTGGTGACGAGCTATTCTCCCCAGCCATGCCCTCCCCGCCTGAGCATCGCGCGTCGCCCCGCCTCGCGGCCGCCATGGCAGCCCTGATTCTCGCGTTGGGCGGAACCGGCCTGGGATCCCTTCCCGCCCCGGCCGCCGAGCCCGCAAGGTCTTCCGAAATCCTGCGCCATGCGCGCGTGCTGACCAACCGCGCACCGCTCGCGCCGAGGCTCTACCTCGACCTCCCACTCGGGTCCATTCGCCCTATCGGGTGGCTCAAGCTTCAACTCGAACGCCAGCGATCCGGCCTCACCGGAACTTTGGATCGCGACTACGCCGCGGTGGTCGGCCCGCGCAACGGCTGGCTGGGCGGCGACGGGGACGGGTGGGAACGCGGTCCCTACTGGATCGACGGTCTGGTTCCCCTCGCGCACCAACTCGACGACGACGCGCTCAAAGCCAAGGCGCGTCCCTGGATCGAATGGGTGCTCACGCACCAGGAACCGTCAGGCGACCTCGGTCCGAAACGCTTCGAGACCGAACCCAAACCGGAGCCCGGACTCCAGAAGACGCCGCGCGAGGATTGGTGGCCGCGCATGGTCATGCTGAAGGTGCTGCAGCAGCACTGGTCAGCGACCGGTGACCCGCGGGTGATCGAGGTATTGACCCGCTACTTCCGTTACCAACTCGCCGAGTTGCCGCGGCGTCCACTGGATCATTGGTCTTTCTGGGCCAACCAACGCGGCGGTGACAACCTCGCCGTGGTCCTGTGGCTCTACAACGTCACCGGTGACGCTCGCCTCCTTAAACTGGCACGTCTGCTCTACGAGCAGACCTACCCGTGGGCTGAGATTCTCG
>CAZYJB010000271.1:0-6076 GCA_964647675.1 uncultured Verrucomicrobiota bacterium
CCCGGGCGCACAGCGCCGGTGAGACCGTCCCGCGCGCCCTGGCGGGTCTTGTCGAGGTAGTAGTCGTAGCCGCCGGGGAAATGGGAGAGCCGCCCCGCCTTCACGTGCACGACGTGGTTGGCGATCGAGCGGATGAAGTGCACGTCGTGACTGATGAAGATCAGAGTGCCCTCGTAACCTTTCAGCGCCTCGATGAGCGCATCCACGCTGGCCAGGTCGAGGTGCGTGGTGGGCTCGTCCATGAGGATGAGGTTGGGCGGGTCGAGCAGCATCTTGACGATGGCGAGCCGGCTTTTCTCGCCACCGCTCAGCACGCTCACGCGTTTGAACACGTCGTCACCGCGGAAGAGGAAGCTCCCGAGCACCGAGCGCACGAAGGTTTCGGTGACGCGTTGCGGGGTGTCATAGGCTTCCTCGAGCACCGTGCGCGCGGGGTTGAGGGTGTCGAGGCGGTACTGGGCGAAGTAACCGGCGCGCACGTTGTGGCCGAGGGTCCGCTCGCCGCCCTGGGGCGTGAGCACGCCGGCGAGCAGTTTAAGCAGCGTCGATTTGCCGGCGCCGTTCGGGCCCACGAGGACCGTGCGCTGTCCGCGCTCGGCCTCGAAATCGATGCCGTCGTAGATGGGCGTTTCGCCATACCCGAAGCGCAGACCGGCGAGCCGGATGACGCGCAGTCCGCTGCGCTCGGGCTGCGGGAATTTGAAATCGACGACCGGCCCGTCGCTGCCCGGGACCTCCACCATCTCCTCCTTCAGGCGTTCGATCTGCTTGAGTTTGCTCTGGGCCTGCGCGGCCTTCGTGTTTTTGGCGCGGAAACGGTCGACGAACTCCTGGAGTTGGTCGATGCGCCGCTGCTGGGCTTTCGCGGCGGCGATCAGGGTCAGCTCGGTGGCCTCGCGCTGGCTGACGAAGGAATTGTAGTTGCCGGTGTACTTGAAGAGCTTCGCCTGGCGCACCTCGACGATGTGCGTGCAGAGCTGGTTCAGGAATTCGCGGTCGTGGGAAATGAGCAGCAGGGCGCCGGGGTAACCGCGGAGGTAGTCCTGCACCCACAGCAACGCCTCGAGATCGAGGTGGTTGGTGGGCTCGTCGAGCATCAGCAGGTCGGGCTCGGAAACGAGCAGCCGCGCGAGATGCGCGCGCATGACCCAGCCACCGCTCATTTCGCGCGCGGGGCGGTCGTAGTCCGATTCGCGAAAGGCGAGCCCGGACAGGATCCGTTTTGCGCGTGCGATCGTCTCGCCGTCGACCACCCGATGGTGGTGTTCATCGGCGAGAACTTCGTCCGCGTGTTCGGAACCGGGTTCGGGATTCGAGACGCCCAGTGCGAGATCGAGCACGGTCTCCTCGCCCGCCGGTGCGCTTTCCTGCGGCAGAATGCCGACCCGCATGCCGCGCGCGAAGGCGACCGTGCCATCGTCGGCGGTTTCCTCGCCGAGCAGGATCCGGAAGAGTGTGGATTTACCGGCGCCGTTGGGACCGACCAGTCCGACGCGATCGCCGCGCACGATGGCCAGCGCCGCCTCCGAGAAGAGGGTGCGCCCGCCGAAGGCCTTCGTGACTCCGCTGAACGTCAACATGCCGGTCGAGCATGCCCGCAGGCGGCGCGTGGTTCAATGCGCTGGCGACGCAACGGGTGGATTTGTCGGAGCAGGGGCGCCATGACCGTTCGACAGCCGGCGCGCCGCCTCCGCGATTCCGTCGATCAGTTCGCGCGGTGCGAGGGCCTGGGCGTGCCCGCCCCACCCCAGCACCCATCGCTGCACCTCGACCAGGCTGCCGAGCTTCAAACGCAGTTCCAGCCCGCCGCCCTCGAGTTCGGTCAGTTGCTGCGACGGATGCCAGCGCTTCTCGCGGATGTAGTCGGCGACCGTCTCGTCGAAGCGGATGGCCACGTCGTAGTCGCCGTCCTTGGAGAAGATGCCGAAGCTATCGCGCAGTTGCTTCTCGAGCGCGAAGCGCGCCGGACGCGGGAAGGTCTTCCCGGTCGGTTCGGCGGTCAGGATGCGGGTGGGCACAAAGGTGCGCAGCGCATGCCGGAGGTGATCGAAGGCGAAGAGGTACCAGTCGCCGTTGACGTTCGCGAGGTGGTGCGGATCCACCACGCGTTCCTCCTGCGCGCGCGCGCCGGGCTTGCGGTAGGTGAGGCGGAGCTGTTGCCGGCGTTGGATCGCGGAGGACAGGGTCTCCATCACCGGCAGGTTCACGATCGGCTCGGCGCTGGTGCGGAAACTGATGGCGTGGTTCCACTCGGCCAGGTTGAGGGAGATCGTGTCAGGCAGGGAGCGTTCGAGCTTCTTGAGCGCGGTGACCAGGCGCTGTTCGAAGGGCGTGTCGCGGTACTGCTGAAGCGCCTTCTCCGCGACCATCAGCGCAAAGAGCTCGCCCTCGCTGATCTGCAGGGACGGGAAACCGTCGACCTTCTCCGTGTAGTAGTAGCCGTTGCGCGCGACGTCGAACTCGATGGGCAGTCCCATGCGATCGCGCATGAACTGCAGATCGCGCCGCACGGTCTTCACCGACACCTCCAGCTCGGCGGCCAGGCTCGGCGCGGTCGGTTGCTCGCCGTCGTGCAGCAGCGCGTGGATGCGCACCATGCGATCGAGCGGCGGCCGTGAATGGGGGGAACTGCCGGTGCCGAGGGATGGGGTGCGACGGGCGCGTTGTTTCATGCGGTGTGGACCGGCAGGCGAGGGCCGGCCGCGTCGTTCAGTTTGGGAGCGAGGTGGAACCGCTTGAATCAGGCGACCGGCGGCTCACGGAGCGGGCGCCGCGCTGGCGGTGTTCGCGGGCGGTTGGAAGGCGAGGCGCTGTTGCAGCAGCTTGACCGCCTGCGCCGGAGTTTGATTGCCGTTCGCCAAAAGGCCGCCGGCAAGCCCGGCCGCGTAGGCGGTGGAGACCGAGGTGCCGTGCACCACGAAACTGTCACCCTGGTAGGGCACCACGCTGGTGCCGGGCGCCATGAGGTCCACGAACGCGCCGCGGTTGGCGTAGCTGGCGATTTGTCCGGGACGCTCGCTGGCCGTGACCGCGATCACTTCGGGGTAGGCGGCCGGGTAGGTGGGCGAGGTCGACGGCGTGTTGCCCGGCGCGACGAAGGTCACCACGCCGGCGGCGGTGGCCTGTTTCAGGATGTCATGGACCAGCGGGCTGGGCGACGGCCCGCTCAGCGAAAGGTTCAAGATGTCGGCGCCGCGTTCGAGTGCGGCAGCGATGCCCTGCGCCAGTTCGAAGGTGGAGGTCTGTCCGCTCGCTCCATAGATATCGACCGGCAGCACCCGCACCGGGGTCTGGGCGCCTTCCGACTCCGTGACGCTCAACCCCTGGAGAATCGTTTCGAACATGGCCGAACCGTGGGTGAGCCCACCGTCGCCCGCGCCGCCTGCGGCGGCCACCTGCACGCCCGGCAGCAGGAACTCGGAATGGGGCAGCCCGCTTGGCGCCAGTCCGGTGTCGAGCAGCGCGATGATGACCGACGACTGGTCGTTCATGGGGCGCACGCGCAGGCCGGACAGGGCCGGGGCGGTCGAACCGGGCGCCGGCTGGACCGTGCCCGGCGAGCCGATGGCGTAGTTCGATTCCACGCCCGCGACGTTCTCGTCGTGCGAAAGGGACTCGCGCGCCGCGGCCGCCGCCTCGGCGGAATCGAATACGAGCCGGTGGGCGTCGAGCGAATCGATGGAGCCCGCGACGCGCGCGCCGAGGCGTTTGGCGAGGTCCTGAATGCTGGTTCCGCTGCCGGGCTTCAGGCGGACCACCAGATCGTTGGCGATGACGTTGGTGGACGCCGCGGGCGCATGGGTGTCCGCGGGCGGTTTGATCACCTGAGTGGCCTGCGCGGTCGAGGAGCGGAAGACGAGGAGCCGGGCCGGGCCGGATGCCGAGGGCAGGAGCGCGAAGTTCACGTCGGCCAGCAACGAGGCCAGTGCCTCGCGTTCGGGCCGGTTCTCGAACTTGGCCGACACGGGGGAGTCGAGGCCGGGTTCGACCAGGACATTCCAGTCGGTGGCGGCGGCGATGCGCTCGAGCGTGTAGCGCAGCGGCCATCCGCTGAGATCGGCGTCGACGCGCCGCTCGGCGCGGTGCCAGTTCAGCCTGCCCGGGGGCGCGTCGGCCGCGCGAAGGGCAGGTGTTCCTGGTGGCGTGGCCAACGCGACGAGCAGCGCGGGCAGCAACGTGAGCCAGACCAGCGCGCCACGGTCCACCGTGAGGGGTCCGCGACGTGGGTGGGAGACGTCAGGCGGCGTGAGCCGTGGGCGCTTGCACATCGCCTCCAAGCTACCCCGCCCCGGGCCTTCGGCACGTGGAAAGTTTGGTGACGCGGTCCGGCGATGGACTTGATGGACCTGATGGACTTGATGGACCTGATGGACGGCGAGGGGGGCGGGTGTGCGCGACTGCATTGCACCCGATGGTGTCGTGGGCTAACGCTTTCGGCGGTTCACCATGAGCGAGGTATCACTCCCGACACCGCGGCGATGGGTCCAGCGCGCTTTCGTTTTCGTGCTGGTGGTGTCTGGCGCCTGGGCGGTCGCCGCGGCTCCTGCCCCCCCGCCTTCGGCTCGGGAGCAGGACGCTCGCGGTCATTGGGCCTTTCAGCGTTTGCAGCCGGTCGAGCCGCCCCCGGTTTCCTCGGCGCGCCGGGTGCGCACCCCGATCGACCGCTTTGCGCTCGCGCGACTCGAATCGCTCGGGCTGGGCTTTGCACCGGCGGCGGACCGCGAACGATTGCTGCGTCGGGTGGCGCTGCTGGTGACGGGCGTGCCGCCTTCCCCCGAAGAGCGAGCGATCTTTCTGCACGATCGCGAGCCCGGGGCCCTGGACCGCCTGATCGACCGGTACCTCGCGTCGCCGCGGTATGCCGAGCGCTGGGGCAAGCTCTGGCTGGATGCGGCCGGCTACGCCGATTCGAACGGCTATTTCAACGCCGATACCGATCGTCCGCTGGCCTACCGCTATCGCGACTACGTGCTGCGCGCGTTTCACACGAATAAGCCGTTCGACGAGTTCGTGCGTGAACAGATCGCCGGCGACGAGCTCGCGGCGTGGCGGCCAGGTCAGCCCGTGACTCCGCGCGTGATCGAGTTGCTCGAGGCCACCCACTTTCTGCGCAACGGCCCTGACGGCTCGGGCGAAAGCGACGGGAACCCGGACGAAGTGCGCGCCGACCGCTACTACGCGCTGGAATCGGCGATGCAGATCGCCGGCTCGAGCCTGCTCGGGATGACGGTTCAGTGCGCCAAATGCCACGACCACAAATTCGAACCGCTCACCCAGCTCGAGTACTTCCAGTTCCAGGCATTTCTGTATCCCGCGTTTCCGGTGGAGAACTGGCAGAAACCCAACGAGCGCGTGGTGGTGGTGGCGCTGCCGGAGGCAACGCAGCGCTGGAAGGAGGCCGAAGCGGAGCTCGATCGGCGCCAGGAAGTCCTGCGACGCGAGCTCGCCGATTGGGTCGCGACCAGCCGGCCCCCGGGCGACGTGTTGTTCCGCGACGACTTCGACGACGCCGTCGGCCTGGCGCAGCGCTGGAGCGCCACCGCGCCGGGAGATGACGCGCCGGGCGGTACACCTGCGGTCGCGGTGGGACGCGACGAGGCCCCGGGTGCGGTGGTGTCGGAGGGCCGGTTGCAGGTGCTGGAGGGCGGCGGTCCGGGCGATCGATGGCTGACCACGCGCCAGGCCTTCTCCTGGCGACCGGATGCCGATGGCGCGTGGATCGAGGTGGGCTTCGACTTGGTGGCGGTCACCACGCCGCGCAATCCGCAACCGGCGGAGCGGATCGGCTACTTCCTGGCCGCGCATGATTTCGACGACAGTTCCCAGGTTGCGGGCGGGAATCTTCTTCTCGATGGCCACCCCGGGGGTGCCTCGAGTGTGCAGGTCGATTATCCCGGCCGCGACGCGGTGGTGCGCGGTGAGGTCGGCGGCACGGGATACCGTGCCGGACGTCGCTACGGCGTGCGCGTGACGCGGGCGACCGCGGATTCCTATTCCTTGCAGCACCTCGTGGAAGGCGTGCCCGACGGCGCGGCGCTGGCGTTGAAGGGGGAGGATCTCGGGGAAGGCGCCTTCG
>CAZYJB010000272.1:0-6021 GCA_964647675.1 uncultured Verrucomicrobiota bacterium
GAATGGCCCGGGGGCGTAGCTTCAGCGGGCTTGCTGACAGGGGACTTGGCGGCGACGCGGCGGGAGGAGTCGGCGGGCGGCTCCTCCTCGATCGCGCGCTGGAGGTCGTCCTGCACCTCGCGCGTGGCCTTCTTGAACTCCTTGATGCCCTGCCCGAGACCGCGGGCGAGCTCAGGAAGTTTTTTGGCGCCGAACAGGACCAGAACCACGACCAGAATACCAATGATCTCGGGCCAGCCCAGCCACGCCAACAGCATCGAATTCATGTTTCACCTTTCATCTGCGACGAACGTTCGCCGCGACAGACGGGCTGTAAAGCCTCAATCTGGACCCGCGGCGAACCACTGACGGACGGACCATTCGACTCCGGACGGAGTCGAATGTTCATTTCACCTGGGGCGGAGGAGGATGAACTCGCCGCGGCGGTTCTTGCTCCAGGCAGCCTCGTTGTTGCCGGCGACGGCAGGACGATCCTCGCCGTAGCTGATGGTGACGGCCCGATTGGGATCCACGCCTTCGAGCGCCAGTTCCTCCCGGATCGCGAGCGCCCGGCGCTCACCCAGCGAACGGTTGTATTCCTCGGTGCCGCGCTCGTCGCAATGGCCCTCGATCTGGACCGCGACATTGCCGTCCGACTTCAGGAAGGAGACCACGGCGGCGAGTTTCCCCTTCTCGGAAACCTTCAGGATGGCGCTGTCGAAATCGAAGTAAACCACGTTGGCCGCGAACTGACTGCGGTCGGAATCGAACATCGACGGGTCGATGGGGCCGGCGCCGAGGCCGATATTCTCGTTCGGAGAAATGTTGCGCTGCGTGACGCCGGAGTCACCGACGCTGCTGCCGTCACCGAGGGTGCCCCCGGGGGTCAGCGTACCTCCCCGGTCCGCGCCGCCACCCAGGCCGGGCGGAGGGTTGGCAATGCGGCCGGAGCTATCGCCGGAACGCGCAGCGGATGGGATGGGGGTGATGGGTTCCTTGGCCTTGCGGCGGCAGCCAGGGGTCAACGCAATCGCCAGCGCTGCGGTCAGGGTCAGCGCCTTGGCGAGCAATGCACTTTTCATTTTTGATTTGGTCGGATGGGAAATTACCGCGCCCAGGTGGGCTGTGAGCAGCTTCCCGAAAGCCGCGGCAAATCCTTCTTTTGACGGGTGGGCGCGTCAAGCAGAGACAGGACTCGTCTTCCACCACCCACCCGGCGCGCGAGGAGGATGGTACGAGAATTGGGTCCCCAGACCGGATCTTCGCCCGGTCCGAGGCGGATGACCTCACCTCCGGCGGCGGGCACCGTGCACACTTCGAACGAGCCGCCACCCTGAGTGGTGAACACGATGTGCTTCCCGTCCGGCGACCAGTCGGGTTCGGTGGCATTGGCGACTCCCGCGAGGCGCAAGCGACGGGGAGTGCCTCCCGATGCGGGAACGGTAAACAGCGTGGAAGGCCCATTCGCGCGGGTCGAATAGCAGACGGTCTGGCCATCCGGCGACCAGCAGGGAGAGGAGTCCCCCTGCCGATTGTTGGTCAATCGCGTGACCTCGCCACCATCGAGGCGTCCCACATAGAGGTTTGGACTGCCATCCTTGCTGAGGATCATGGCGACGCGGGTGCCATCCGGCGAAAGCGCCGCGGAAGTGTTCAGTCCCGCGCGGCGCGAAAACGGGCGTCGGCTGCCGTTGCCAAGGTCATGCACGAAGATGTCGGGGTTTCCGAGCCGGTACGAGGTATACAGCACCGCGAACTTGCCCGGCACCCAGGCCGGTGCGGCCACGATGGAATTATCGGTCGTGACCGCGGTGGCGCCGTGGCCGTCGTAGTCGGCCACGTAGATTTCCGAGCGGCCGGGCTCGGGTTCGCACTTGAACGCGATCCGGGTGCGCGCCACGCCCTGGCCACCGAGGGCTTTGATGACGTCGTCCGCCAGGGCATGCGCCTGCTGGCGCACCGTTCCCTTGGTGTAGACCTTGCCGAAGAGCGACGAACCCGCCTTGGTGGCGAGGCGGCCTTCGAGGCCTCCGCTGCTTCCCCCTGCGAGCGTGTATTGCGCGTCGGATTCCCCGACCAGCCGGCAGCCCGCCACTTCCAAGTCGAACCGCAGGGTGTCCAACGCTTCACCGGAGTAGCCGCTGAGCGAAACCGGAATGGCCGCGCCCGCCACGTTCTCGACGATGATGGTCTCCTGTCCTGAGGCGCTCAGGTGCCGGAGCGGAGGAAGCGCCGCAGCCGAAAGGCAGGTCGCTCGCAACCAGGCGCGGCGGGAGACGGAGGCAGGACGTCGCGGTGTCATCAGAATTGGTTCCGGGCACGAAGGTTGAATCCGATCTTGAAGGTCTGCTGCTGCAGGGTGGGATCCGGGTACGGATCGAACGGCGTGATGCGCTTCACGCGCTGCAAGGCGTCCTCCACCGACCGGTCGAGCGCGGCGATGCCTGAACGCCGGGTCACGCGCGAGCGGGCGACGGTGCCATCGCGCTGGATGGTGACCTCCGTTTCCACCGTGGCGAGGTCGTCGCTCACGTTGGGTGGCGTGACCCAGGCCGCAAAATAGGCGTTGCGGATGGCGAGCGGGTTCGCGGAGCCCAGGCCGCCGCCCAGCCCACCGCCGGCCGCCGATCCGCCTCCGGCGATCTGGATGTTGACGGCGCCGCGTCCGCCACCCGTGCCGGTCAGTGAACCCGCAGCGTTGGCGAGGATGCCGCCCAGCGTGCGAGCGCGGACCTTCGACGGATCTTCGGCAGGCGGCGCGTTGCGGGTGGTCTCGCGATTCTCCGACGCTCGACGGGGTCGCGCATTGGTCATGGTTTTGACCTGGCCGAAATCGAACTTGGGCGCCTCGCGCGGCTTGGGAGAGACCTTCCGTGCGGCCTTCTCGCGATCGGGAGATTTCTTGGGTGCGACGACAAAGTCCCTGGACGGGGATTGAGGCGCCTCAAGGACGGATTGGGGACGGGCTTTCGGCTCCGGACGACGCAGGGTGCGCTCGGGTTCGGGAGGTGTCTCGGGAACGGCCGCCGTCGGACGCACCGGCTCGGGTTGGGACGGAGGCGTCGGCGCAACCTCGGCCGCGGGCAGGGCGGAGCTAAGCGCCGCATCGATGAGAGACGATGACACCATCTCCAACACGGGGCCGCCGGCGGCGAGCGCGCTGGAATCCGGTTTGAAGGCCGGCGCGAAGAGGAGCAGGGCGCACAGGATCACATGCGCGAGCACGGAGCCCACCAGGCAGCGGTTCTGGAGGGGGGAACTCATCGCTGGGGTGCCGTGACCGGGCGGAACCGCGTGATCCCGCGCTTCTGGCATCGATCGAGCAGTGCGACCACATTGCCCCAATCGGTCTGCCGATCCGCGCGGATGTCCACCACCATCCGAGGATTGCGCTGGGCTTCCGCCGCCAGCGCGGCTTCCACCTGGTCGATGGTCAAACGTTGTCCGGCCAAGGCGTAGTTTCCCGTGGCGTCGATCTCGACGGTCTTGATGTCCTTGCGCTCCAAAGGCGCCTCTTCCGCCCGCCCGCCGGAGGGAAGCTTGAGGTCCAGATTGGATTCGAGGAGCGGGGTGGTGATGACGAAAATGATGAGCAGCACGAACGCGAGATCGAGCAGCGGCGTGACGTTGATGTCCGACAGGGTGACCAGCGCGTTTTTCTGCGAGAACCGGCGCATGCGGGCGTGGGTGCTGGGGTAAGGATCAGCGGTTGGGGAGGTCGGTGGCGTCAAGGTCGCCGGGACGGGCGGGCCCGGTCACCACACAGGGTTATCGCGATGGACGATCGCCGCGGAAATGGTCTTCAAGGAATTCGACCTCCATGCGCGCCGCGAGTTCCTGCGCGAAGTTGTCCATCTCGACCGTCAGGACCCGCAGGTTGTGAACCAGCCAGTTGTAGCCGAACATCGACGGGATTGCGACCATCAGGCCGGCAACCGTGGTGATCAGGGCGCCGGCGACACCCGGTGCCATCATCTGGAGCGTGGCGGACCCCGATTTGCCCGCCGCCACACCGCCGAAGGCATCCATGACACCCCAGACCGTCCCGAGCAGCCCGAGGAACGGCGCACCGCTCACCGCGATGGCCAGCAGGATCAGGCCGGCCTCGAGCTTGAGCGATTGCCGCGCCACGCTGCGTTCCAAGGCGCCTTTGACCAGTTCCATCCCCTTGAGGCCAATCTCGCGCGCGTTGGGCAGGGACTTCGAGTCGCGGAGGTGCTGCAGGAGTTCGAGGCATCCGTCCTCATAGACGGAAAAGAGTGGGCACCCCTCCACCCTCAAGCGCCGGTCGTGGAACTCGGTGACGCTTTTCTGCCGGCCGTATTCCTCCCGGAAAAGGGCGTTCAGCCGATTGGCACGCCGCATCTGGAGTCCCTTGGAAAGCATGACCGACCACGCAAACATGGAAAACACCATGAGGATGACAATGACCACCTTCCCCTCGAGCGTGGCTCGATGGTAGTTATCGAACAAACTGCTCTGCGCGAGCAGTCCGTAATAGGCAGCGTCCATGGAACGTAGGCCACGAGCAATGGCCAGCGCCGGGTGTAAGGGTACAAGCAGTTGAGGTCAAAGCCTTTTCGGCGCCGATTCAAGGGGCGCATCAAGGTTAACCTTAAAGTTATCTCGCCCCGGAAGGCTGCCTTCTCGCCGAGGAACTTCGCGGAGTGCCCGGAACGACCATTGTGCCACCGCGGCACACCAAGTGGGACAACTTGGCGCTCAAGATGGGCGCGATTCGTCCGCCAAGTATGGGTGGATTTCATAACCGGTTCATTATTATATAGTTAATATTTACAAGGGACTGGCGCAACTCCTGCTGAGGGGGGTGAAAGGTATGGCAAAAGTGCTTGGCATCGATCTGGGGACCACCAACTCGTGCATGTCCGTCATGGAAGGCGGGGAGCCGGTCGTGCTTGAGAACTCGGAGGGTCGGCGCACCACGCCTTCCGTGGTGGCATTCACGAAGTCCGGGGAGCGGATCGTGGGTGAGGCTGCGAAGCGTCAGGCGGTGACCAATCCGCGCAACACCGTTTACTCCATCAAACGGTTCATGGGGCGCAAGTTCGTGGAGGTGCAGGAAGAGGCCAAGCGCGTCCCTTACAAGGTCGTTGAGGCGTCGAATGGGGACGTGCACGTCGAGGTCGAAGTGGGCGGCGAGACGAAGCGGTACAGCCCGCCCGAGATTTCCGCCATGATCCTCGCCAAACTGAAGGCGGACGCCGAAATGCGCCTCGGTGAGACCATTTCCCAGGCGGTGATAACGGTCCCGGCGTACTTCAACGATTCGCAACGCCAGGCGACCAAGGATGCCGGCCGCATCGCGGGGCTCGAAGTGCTGCGCATCATCAATGAGCCGACGGCGGCCTCGCTGGCGTACGGCCTCGACAAGAAGAAGGACGAGTTGATCGCCGTTTACGACCTGGGTGGTGGCACGTTCGACATTTCCGTGTTGGAGATCGGGGACGGCGTTTTCGAGGTGAAGGCGACCAATGGCGATACGCATCTCGGTGGCGACGACTGGGACAACCGCCTGATCGACTGGATTCTCGACGAGTTCAAGCGCGACACCGGCATGGATTTGCGCAAGCAGCCGGATGCCTTGCAGCGCATCAAGGAAGAGGCGGAGAAGGCAAAGATCTCGCTCAGTTCCTCACAGCAGTACGAGATCAACCTGCCGTTCATCACGGCCGATGCGAGCGGCCCGAAGCACATCCAGAAGCCGCTCAGCCGCTCGAAGCTCGAGCAGTTGTGCGACGACCTGTTCGAGCGCACGGTGGTTCCCGTCCGCAACTGTCTGCGCGACGCGGGCATCACTGCGGACAAGATGAGCGAGCTCGTGCTGGTCGGCGGCATGACGCGCATGCCGCGGGTGGTGGAGACAGCGCGAACGCTGGTGAACAAGACGCCGCACCAGGGCGTGAACCCGGACGAGGTGGTGGCGGTGGGGGCCGCGATCCAGGGTGGCGTGTTGAAGGGCGAGGTGAAGGACGTCCTGCTGCTCGACGTGACGCCGCTGTCGCTGGGCATCGAGACGCTGGG
>CAZYJB010000273.1:0-6009 GCA_964647675.1 uncultured Verrucomicrobiota bacterium
GGAAACCCGGGAAATGAGCCGCGGATTTGCCTCGCGCCCCGTCTGTGACAGGCTAGCACACATGGATGAGTTGCCCTTGCGTACGTTCCACGATCAGCACGGTGCGCGGTGGACCGTGCCGGGAGTGGACGTTGGGGATTATGGACATCCCGACCGCGAGTATGGAGCGCTGACGCGTGCTGCCGCGGCGCTGGATTTGTCTGCGCGCGGTCGGGTGGTGTTGCTCGGGGCGGACCGGTTGAAGTTCCTGAACGGGCAGGTGACGAACCTGGTGAAAGACCTGCGGGAGGGCGAGGGGTGTTATGCCGCGCTGGTGACGGCGAAGGCCAAGATGGTGAGTGACCTGTACGTTCATGCCCTGGCCAACGAGGTACTGCTCGATTTCGAACCCGGCTACACGGCGACCCTGGTGGGACGCCTGGAGCCGTTCGTCCTCGCGGATGACGTGCAGATTGTGGATGCCGCGCCGCACTATGGATTGCTGCACGTGGCGGGGCCGCGGGCGGAGGAGGTGGTCATCAAAGGATTTGCGGGGGAACGATGTCCACGCGAGGAACTGGGATCCGTGGCGTTGCAGCACGGTGAGTGGGGTGACTATTACGCCATCAGCCACACGCGGTTCGGTGTGCCGGGGTGGGACCTGTACTTTCCGATGGCCGTGCTGGAGCGCGCGGCGGATGCGGTGGGAACGAACGTGGCGGGTGTTGGAGGAGGTTGGTGCGGGCAGAAGGCGGCGGAAGTCGCGCGGGTCGAGGCGGGAATCCCGCGGTTCGGTGTCGATATGGATGAGACCACACTGCCGCCCGAGGCGGGCATCGAGGCGCGGGCGATCAGCTATTCGAAGGGCTGCTACAGCGGCCAGGAAGTGATTGCGCGGATCCGGACGTATGGGCAGGTGGCGAAGGCACTGCGCGGATTGAGACTTTCCGGCGGTGGCGACGCGCTGCCCGTGCGGGGCACCAAGCTGAGGCGTGATGGCAAGGACGTCGGGTGGATTACCAGTGCGGTTTTGTCGCCGCGGTTGGGAGAGCGCATCGCGTTGGGCTACGTGAGGCGCGAGTGCAATCAACCGGGTCAGGTGCTGGCGGTGGCGGGAGCGCCGGAGGGGATGACGGCGGAGATTGTTCCGCTGCCGTTCGCGGGGATTCAGTGGGCGTGAAATCTATGGCGGGAGGAGATGGAGGTGGTGGCTCGCCGGCTCCGACCGGCGAGTCGGGCCAAAGGCCCAGGAGCAGGCCAGGAAGTGGGAACCTCCTGCAGGTCGGTGTCCTGATCGGACACCGAATCGCGAGATGGCGCTCGCGATCCGCCGGGGAAAAAGCGGAAGGGTGATGAGGCGGCTCGGCAGGGACGCCATGACCTCCCTGCCCTTACCTTTCACGCCTCGGGGTGGCGGCCGGTGATGCCCCAGAGCAGGCGCTCCATGGGATCCGGATGGGTGGTGCGCAGGTCGACCCAGGTCATGGCCTGGAGGAAGAGGGGAAGGTCGGGTTGCGACGGTGCTTCGGGAAGGAGGACGGGAATGACGGGACACCGGCGTCGCGTAAACTCGCGCAGGAACCCGTAGAGCTCCTGTTCCTGCCAGGGGCCCGTGCCCGTCGCGCCGATGCAAACCGCGGCACTGCCGATGTGTTGCAGGACGGATTCCAGATGCGGTTGCCACGGCTGGCCGGGGGGCAGTTCCCATTCATCGAGCCAGGGCAGCATCCCACGCGCCTTCAGCGCGAGGGCGAGCTGGCGAACAGCCGGTTTGTCCGCGCTGTTATGACAGAGAAAGACATCGAAGGCGCCCGCGGCACGCTTGCGCTTCAGTTCTTCGGTGACGGGGTCGGCGGCGGGACGAGGGACGGTGGGCGCCACAGGATGCGGCCGGGGCGCGGCGGGTGCCTGGGATTCCGCGGGCAGAAGCGGCTCCTGGCATTGCCTGCCCCAAGAGCGCACAGCGGTCCGAAGCGGGGCATCCGGCGGGGCCCAGATCTTGGCCGCATCGAGCGCTTCGGCGGGCGAACGCCCCTGGAGCCATTGCCGCAAGAGGGACACGACGAGGCTCCGGACGGCGGCGGGTTCCATCGCCGGGAGGGTGAGGACGCAGCCGCAGCCACTGGCGGCGAGTTGTTCGGCAGCGGCGTGCATGGCTGGAACGCCGTCGGCTGCGGCGGATTGAAGGAGAATGCAGCGCGGACCCGAGGGCGGTGCGAGGAGCGTCGACAGGACGCGCGCATTCAGCGCGCGACTGCGGCCGTCGGCCCCTTCGAATTGAAGCGTGACGTAGTGTGCTGCCGCGCGCGCTTCGGCGTGGGCCACCAGGTGCAGGATCCGCGGGGCGTGCCCCGGATCCGCAAGCGACTGGCGAAGGACATTCTCTGAGGCTGGGAGGATCGGTTGAAACTGAACGGATCCGGAGGCCGCGACGTCGGCGCAGGCCTCCCGGAGAGCTTCCAGCAGTCGGCGGGAGTCGAAGGCTGGCAGATTACGTGGCGCAGCGACGAGCGACAGGTAGCGCAACGGCGGCATGGTGGGGGCGGGACCGGAGCTGGGGCGTCAGCCGGGGTTACGCGGTCCGTGCTGCAGGGGTGGCGGCAAGCTCGGAGGCGGAGGCACTGCCACGGGGGGGATTCCGATGGGGGGTGGCGGGACGGGAAGGGGAAGCGGTGCGGGTGGGGGCGCGGGAATTGAGGTTTGGACGGGACCTGTGAGAGGTCTTCCACACCCCGGACAGAACGTTTCGTCACCGCGATGGGCGTAGCCGCACTGCGTGCAGAAGCCGCGCACGCCCTCGGGGAGCTTGTGGAGGGCTTCGCGCGGTTTCTCGAGCGTGTGCTGAAAGCCGCCGTCATCGACCCAGCGCAGCAGTTGGTTGGCGCGCAGGACGGTCCAGGGATGCGTGGTGCCCATCGTGCTCAGCCATTTGGCGACCAGGTTGAGCTTGTCGGCATCCATGGCCTCGAATTCGCGGGCCTGGGCAATGAAGTCCTCGGTATTGAACGCGGCGTAGTATTTCGGGGGGAGCCCGGCGAGTTTGGCCAGCGTGGTGATGCCGACCGAGGCGTCCTGGATGCCGAGGAGCCCTGCGCGGTCGGCGGTGAACTCGGCCATGCGCCGCCAGCGCAGGAGGGCGGCCTGCATGCCCACGCTCAGGACTTCGCCGAGGCCGAAGGTGGCGGCGCCGAGGATACCGACCACCACGGGCAGGAACTCGGCGATCTGGTAGTAGAGCACGTGCCCGCTCTTGATATGACCCAGTTCATGACTGAGGACGAAGGCGAGTTCGTCGGGTGACAGGAGTTCCACCGCGCCGGTATGGAGCACCACCAGGGGTTTCTCGACGCCGGCGGTGAGCGCATTGATGCCGTCACCGGGCGCGAGGTAGAGGTCCGGGATGCGCGGCAGGTCGATGACCTCGCACGAGCGCACGAGCAGCGTGTGGAGATCGGGAAAATTGTCCGGCGTGACGCGCAGGTAGGAGCCTGTGAGCTGGACGCGGATGAGGCGTTCGAAGCCCCATTCGTTCAGCTTCCGCACCACTGTTTCGAGGCCGGCGGTGTTCTGCAAGGCGTCGAGGGCGGCGCTGTCCGACGGGTGTTCGTAGACCTGCGGACGCAGGCCGGTCAGGCGGCGCGGCTCCATAGTGAGGCGACGATGGGAAGGGTCCGTGGAACGACGCGGGTCAGCGGGGCGTCACCAGACCTTGCCTTTTCCGGAGGCCACCTGGTGGGCGTCGATCATCGCCCAGATCCAGATCCCGAGGTAACCGATGAACGTCAGCGCGAGAAGGATGGCGAGGCCGAGCATGACACCGCCCTTTTTGGGGTCGTTGTTGTAGAATTGACCGACGCCCGGGATGAGGAAGGAGAGGAGGACGGCGATCCAGGGATTTTTGGCTCCCGCGGCGACCGGGGAGCCGTGCTGGCCGTGCGGCGGGATCGGCATCGAACCACCGCCGCGCACGCGTGGGTCGACCGGGGGCGGGGGCACGGTGCCGCCCGGGGCTGGGGCGGCGCCGAGGGGCGTGCCGCACTTGGCGCAGTAGTGCGAGGTATCGTCGTTCTGCGTTCCGCATTTGGGGCAGTACATGGCGTGGCGGGGTTGGGGACCCGGAAGGCGGAATACTCCCCGGCCCGTCCGCAGGAGGCGGGCGGGTCAGTTGAGAGTGATGCCGCGTCGCAGGTAGGTTGGTTGGTCGAGATTATGTCCGCGCCGCACGGTTGGCTCGCACTTTTCGAAGCGTCCCTTGGCCACCAATTCGAAGGGGAGGGCGGCCTGTTGTGGTTTCTTCCGACCGCGGGTGCGGGGCTGGGACTGCGCAAAGAGCTGGTCGGCGAGGTGTGGGGTCAGTTCCGGCGGCGGTGCCGCGAGACGGCGTGAAGTGCGGGCGTGACCGGAATCCGCCGAGCGCGTGGAGGCGGCGGAGATCGGGGTTGTGACGCGCTCGGCGGGGAGTTCGTCGGCGGCGTCGTGCAGGACCATCTGGCGCGCGGACACCATGACGGACAACTGCAGCGTCTCGCCGGCCGCGGGGTCGATCGCGGCACCGACCACGGCTCGCGCGCCATCCGATTTGCGGTTGAACTGTTCCATCACGCGTCGGATTTCGCCCATGCCGAGGTTGGCGCCGGCCGAGAAGGAGACGAGCAGCGATTCCGCGCGGCGCAGCAGGTCGTTGTGGGTGAGCAGCGGGTGGGCAAGGAGCTGCTGGAGCGCGGCGTCGGCACGGTCGGGTCCGGTGGTGCGCACCTGGGCGAAGGCGCTCTCGAGATTGGGTCCGCGCAGGACGGAGCAGATGTCGCCGAAGTTCACGCCCATCAAGCCCGGTCGTGTGAGCAGGGACCAGATGCAGAGGATGGCATCGCAGATGTGCTGTCGTCCGGCCTGGAAGGCATCGACCAGCGTGGCCTGGTCGTCGGTGATGAGGGTGAGTTTCTCGTTGGGCTGGCAGAGCACGCCATCGGCGACCGTCTTGAGCCGGTGGAGTCCGACGAGGGCCTGCTGCTGGCGGCGGGAACCCTCGCATTCGAAGGGCGTGCTGACGAAGGCGAAGACCGAGGCGCCGGTCTCGCGCGCGATGCGGGCGACCACGGGGGCGATGCCGGTGCCGCTGCCGCCGCCGAGCCCGGCCAGAATGAAGACCAGCGCATGATTCTGGCAGAGGGCGCGCAGAGCCGGGGCTTCCTCCTCGGCGGCGGTGCGCGCGAGTTCGGGATCGCCGCCCGCGCCGAAGCCCCGCGTCAGGCGGGAGCCGACGAGCAGCCGCTCGTCGAAAGGCGCGGTGTCGGCCCCGGCGCCGGTGGAATCGATGGCGACGTACGAGAATCCAGGAGTGTTGGTCCGGCGCAGGTCGAGGGCCATCTCGATCCCGGCGCGACCGATGGCGATGAGGAGCGCCGAGGCGAAAGGGGCGCCGGGGGCGGCCTCGAATCCGGACTGCGGGAGGGGATCACTCATGGCGGCAGAGGGGTGGGGGGATGTGAGGGCGGCTAGACCAGGTTGGCGAAGAAGCGTGAGGGTGCCCACGAGGCGAAGCGTTGCAGGGCGCCGCGCGGTGGTTTGCGGCGCTGCTGGCTGGCGCCGTATTTCACGAGGCCGATGGCGGTGGAGAACTCCGGCTGATCCAGCGCGGAAGCGAGGCCGCTGATGCCGCGTGCGTGTCCGGGGAAGGCGGGCAGTTCGAAGACGCGTTCGGCCAGTTCGAGCAGGCGTTGCGCGCGCGCGCCGCCGCCGCAGATGAAGACGCCGCCGCGCAGGTGGCTCAGCCAGCCGGACTCCTCGAGCTCCTCGCGGATGATCTCGAAGGTCTCCTGCAGCCGCAGCGACATCACGCAGCGCATCCCCGGCAGCGTCAAACGTGTAGTCTTCAAAGATGGCAAGCCCGTCATCATCGTGATGGCGTACTACCGCTGCCCCGTCATGTGCCCCGTCACCATCGACAAGATGGCCAAGGCCATGGACGAAATTGATTATGTGGTGGGCGACAAGTACTGGCCGCCCGTAGGCCGCATCGCCCACGCGGCG
>CAZYJB010000274.1:0-5990 GCA_964647675.1 uncultured Verrucomicrobiota bacterium
AATGCCGCATACTGTGAGGCCGTTGCGCGCTGCCGCAGGGTCGGCGCGCTGCTGCTCACGATGACGTACGATTTGGAGGGCCCTGCCGCGTCCCAGACGAGACGCAGCGTCGTGTTGGTTCTCTCGATCCGAAGACCGGTCACAGGAGTGGAACCTTCAAAGGCGCGGAGTACGACCGAGGCCACGGAATAGTCTCCGGGTGGCGCATTGCTGCCCGGCTTGGAGACGATCTCGACAGCTTTTCCGATTCCGGGCACCAGCCAGTAGTAGTTGTGGAAGTACTGAGTTCCCAGCGGGATACCGAGCGTCGATGTCACATACGTGTTGGTCTCATTGACCCTCAGGGCCGGCAGAGTACCGAGATTGGGAAGGGCAACGGTTCCGAACGCATCCACGGTGGCACGCGAGGAAAACTGAACTTCCACGGAAAAGGCTCCTGCGGCGGTGTCGACGGTGTCCGACCACGAGGTTCCGCGCTCCCAGGAGGATCCGAAGGTGCAGTGGGTGAACTGCAAGGTGGGAGGATTGAAGACGGCGCCGGGCGACGCCGGGTTCGCTCCCGGGGCGCAGAGTCCGTGAATCAGCCGTCCTCCATCGTGGTCGAGTGAGAAGTACTCCCAGGAGGCTTCCCCCGAAGACTGGATCAGCGTGCGTTCGGCATACGTCGCCCCAGGAAACGTGGCCGAGCACGAACCTGCGTCGGCGGAAACGATCTCGACGACCCGGATCTCTTCATCGGGGGCAGGCGGATACGAAAAATCCCAGTGGTGCGGACCACCGGTTGTGCCGAGGCGGCCAGCCACGGACGGGTCGGTGCGGTCGGCGTATACCTTGCGGATCTCGCCCAGACGACTCGGGTAGTTCACAGAGTGCATGGAGAACTGCGCGCGAGCATTCACCGTGACGAGCACGATCAGCCCGGGGAGGAGGAGAGTTTTCACGGGTGGGTTTGGGTTGGAGGGGTGTTTGGCGGGAGAGGGACTGAACGCAGGCCGTCGTTCGCCTTGGCTTTCATTTCGAGGGCCCAGGTGTCGTCGGGATCAGCCTCCAGGCGACGCGAAAGTAGCTCCAATGCCCGGGGATAATTCCGCGTGGCGAAGTCCAGTTCGACGCGAGCGCGTCCGGCTTCGGAAACCTCGGTGCCGGCGCGCTCCCAGCGTCCGAGAAAGATGCTGGCGGAATCCAGTTCGCGGAGCTCGAACGCGAGATCGAAGAGCTTCCGGTTGAGAGGTCCGTTGGTATGGGGGCTCCGCACATAATCTTCGAAGAGGATCCGGCGACGCTCGACCGTCGCGGGATCGGCCGGCACTCCGATGCGCTGCAAATCCCGTAGCACGGCAAGCGAGAGGAGGCGGGCCACCGAAGGAACCGGGGTCAGGATGGAAGGCAGCCGGGTGGCAGCGTGGAGCAGTTGCTCCTGGGAGCGAAGGAACGGGATCTGTTGCTCGATGACGATCGGACGCCTGGCTTCGCGAATGGACGCCGCCGCCAATGGAATGAGACCTTCCGGATGGATGGCGATCGCCTCATGAACGAGCTGAACCGCCGCATCCCCGCCCTCTGGACCTGTCAGCATGATGGAGTAGATGGCGCGCATACCCCGCTCCAGACCGGCCTTGACGCACGGCAGCTGCGGCAACCGGATCGCAGGCCGGCCGTTGGTGGAGGGGGACAAGGACTTCCGCGAGAAGAACAGAATGGCATCCCGGACCAGTGGGTTGTCTTTGGGCGCGGTGTTCGTCCGGCCTAGAACGAACCGGGCGGGATCGAACGTCTCAAACGCCTCGCTCATCATGCGGAGACCGCTGGCGAAGGGCAGCCAGGTTTCGTCGGAGCTGGCAGCCTTCAGGCTGGCGGTGACGGCCTCCGCTTCGGCCAGGCGCCCATCGAGGGCAAGACGGCATCCTTCGAGAAAAACCGGTGACGGATCGGACGGATACAGGATGCGCAGGGTGGCAATGTGCGAGGCGAGGCGGTCGTTGCGGGCTAGAATGAACTCGAGTCCCAAACTCTGGCGATGGGCGCCGTGGTGGTAGGGATCGACGTCCAATGCCTGGTGGAAGAAATCGAGCGCTTGGGACGTGGTCGGAGCCACGAGGCCCATCGCGAACAAGCGGTCGGCCCGATCCAGCTTCGATGTGAGCGCCTCCCGAACGTGTTTCACACCCGCCTCGGCGGTATCCGGGGAAAACAACTCGAACTCGGCCTTGCGAAGCAGAACCGCCCCGCTTCGGTCCCCAAGCCGGGGCGATTTTTCGAGGCGCGCGAGGACATTGGAGGCCTGAACCGACTCGGAAAGGGCGATGTGGGCGGCGTATCTCTGGAGGTCGAGATCGATGCCGTCCGCATGGCCCGCGCGTTCAGCGCTCTCGAGCCGGCGGAGTGCCTCCTCCCACTTGCCGGAACGAGCCGCGAGCTGGGCCTCTCGCAGGTGGTTAAGCTGGCCTGCGGCATCGCTCTTGATCTTGAAGCTGCGGGCCACCATCCCCGAGATAGCTAGCACCGCGCCCAGAACCACCGCGATCGCGACACCCAAGGCGTGTCTTTGGATCCACTTGGCGCCCCGCGCTGCCAGGCCGGGATGGGTCGCCTGCACCACGCGCGTCTCGAGATGAGCCCTCAGATCGGCGGCCATCTCGCGAACGGTGCGGTAGCGCAGGGCGGGCTCGTAGTTCATCGCCTTGGCCGCGATTGCGCGCAGATCCGCCGGCATCCATACGCGAAACGTGTCGAGCGATGCCGGAGGTCCGGCCAGGATCCGCCTGATCAACTCCTCGTGATCCGGCATCGACCGGTCGGCGTCGGAGTACGGGCGTTGTCCGCAGCAGAGCTCGTAGAGCATGACCCCCAGTGCATAGATGTCCGTGGTCCGGGGGTCGTCCGGAATCTCGCCACGTACCATCTCCGGGGGCGAGTAGAGGGGGTGCCAGGGGCGGCCCGAATCGTGAGTCTGCAGGCCTTCCTCCACGCCCGCTGACTCTCGGTCCGTGCGGATGACCGGCGCATCCGATTCTCCCGCGGGATCCCAGGCCTGATCCTCGGTGGAGGCCCACGCAACAAAAGCCGCGCCCATGTCGATCAGGAACACTTCGTCGAAATGACCGAGAAGAATGTTGTTGGGCTTGAGATCGCGATGAAAAACCTCCCGCGAATGGGCATAGGCAACAATGAGAACCACCCGCTCGAGCACCTCGACCGCCCGCCGGAACGCAGCGCGATCCGGCCGGCCGCCCTTCCCGCCACGAACCGACTCGAGGACGTCCTGAAACGTTCGTCCGGGCAGAAGGTAGGTCGTGTAGAACGGGCGCCCGAACGGATCGAGGCCGGAATCGAGTATGGGCAGGAAGCCCGGATGCTGGAGCTGCGCGGTGATCTGCGCCTCGGCGAAGAAGCGGACCCGAGCCGCCGCGGCCCTGATCCCCGAGGCACAGAGGCGCTTCAGCGCGACGTCCCGCTTCAGGAAGCGGTCATAAACGCGGAAGATTTCGGCCTGGCCCCCGCGCGCAATCGGAGACGACTGCCGAAAGTCGTACCTGATTTCAAAATCCAGGCACTCGCGCCCTGACAACTCGGCTTCGTCATGGCCTGAGGGATTCTCCATGGGACCGGGATGGGTCGGGTCTGTTCGAGCGCGCTGGACCATGCAGCCGGGACACCACGCCGAAAGCCAGCCCGCCGGCAGTGACTGGGCGCATTCGCCACAGCGCCGTGCGGCGCCCGGGCCTCGGGTGGCATCGGAATCCAGGGGTCCCATCCACCCGCATCATTCGCATCGGCGCCGGGAAGGTTTCAGGGTTTGTGAAAAGGTGTGCAGCACTTCGCTCTGCAAACCAGGCTCAGGAGATAGCGTGTCTCGTCTTCCAGGTCCTCGGGAGCAACCGTCTCCATGACCAACTGGCCGTACCGCGCGCCAAACTCGGACCGGGCACGAGTTCGGCGCACGCGGAGGGCGCCGGTACTGATCCCCAATCGCTCGGCTTGCTGCTGATCCCCGCCGGCATTGTCGGGCGGAAAAATTAACACCTCCAACGCGTCGGCACCGGACAGATCCCCCACCGCTTCGAGCCTCATTCCCGCGAGTGCCCTTCTCATGACGAGCAGCGCGAACTCGGTGTCCAGGTGTTCATCGACCTCGGACCCCTCCGACTCGGCTGGCCGGTCGTCGATCGCCTCATCCTGAACCAGGCGCCGCTGGAATTGCCTAGGTTCATCGCCCTCTCTCGGCAGCTCAAAGGTCTCCCCGCGTAGAACGGAGATGACATAGTTGTCGACCGCCCTCCGAATCAGGCTGCGAAACCTGCCCTTTTGACCGTTGGGATAGGCCCTGCGAACCAACTTGGGGAACTCGACGTGGACTAGTGCAGCCTCGGCGTCGGCCGGGTCGAAATCACGAAGTCGCTTCCCGATGCACCGGCAGATGTATTCCCGATAATGCTCGATCAGGATTCCGAGTTCTTGAATCGCGGCATCGGACGTTCCCTGCGCACCCTGGATGACTCTCCAACCGGTGGTCCGCGAAAGAGACGGGAGCGCGTGTCGATCCCCGGCCGGATCGGATTCTGGGTTCACAGTGCAGGACGCTCCACAAAGAGTTCCCATGGCACAAGGGGAAAGGCGGCATGCTGTCCACCGCTGGCCGGGTTCACTCGGTATGCCAACCGGTGGATCCCGTGAAGCACCAGCCGAAGGCGTGGTATTCCTCACGTCCGAACAGTCTTCTGCCTTTCCAGTAACTTCGTCGCCCAGGGGCCGAATGAGGGATTGGGTGCGGCGCCCGTGCCCCGGGCTGCGCCGGCGGCGCCCCGCGGCAGGCGGCCTCACCCCGTCCCCGACCCGATGAACCGTATGATCCCTCACCGCCGGCGCTTCTCGCAGTCTCATCCCATGAAACGCCATCTCTCCGTTCCACTTTTCCTTTCCATCGCCTCCTCGTGGTTGGAGGCCCGCGCCCAGCCCGCTTCGCTGGTCGGGGCGTTCATGCCCATGCACGCGGGGGGACGAACTTCCGTCCGCAACCTCGCGCCCTTGACCGCCGAATTCACGCCCGCCCTCCGAAAGCAGCCGCTGAGCCTGACTGTTTCCGAGGGTGGAACCGCTGTGCTTTCCGTCGAAGCAATCGGGCTCCCGCCGTTGACCTATCAATGGAGGAAGGATGGCGTTCCCGTCCTCGATGGAGCAGGGACTGCAGGTGCGCGTTCTTCGACGCTGAACCTCACCGCGGTAACATCCACTCAGGCGGGAAGCTATTCGGTGATCGTTTCCAATCTGGTCGGCTTCGTCTCCAGCTCCGCCGGCGTTCTCACTGTTCTGAGCCCGCTCTCCATCGAAACCCACAAGCCACCCGCGACCCGGTTCTTCCGAGTCGTCGAACGATGAGTTCGCTCTCCGTCCCAGTCATCCAACCAATCCCTTACCATGAACCCCAATGTTCACTCCATCGTCGTCGTAACCAGCCGGGCACTGCTCGGCCTGCTCCTTGTCAGCGGCATGACCGGCTGCATGGCTCCCAAATCGTATGTGGATCCGCAGTTTCGTGGCGCGTCGTACCTCAGCCTCGAGCAGCGCGCCGCACCCCGGGCGATCAAACTCGAGGTCGTGTTCCAAACCAACGGCAAGGAAAACCGGCAACTTCACCAGCGCGTCCGCAGCGTGGTGTCCAAAGTCCTTCTGAACACCCGGCTCTTCGTCGAGGCGGGACCAGCTCCTTCCATCGGTCCGGACCACCTGCACCTGGTGATCAACAATGTCGGCAACATCGGTTCGGCAGTCGGCCAGGGCATTGCCACCGGCCTGACCTTGGGACGGGTCGGGGCCTAGGTGGTCGACGGCTACGAAATCACCGCCGCCTACACCCCGGGCAACGGTCCTGTCGTGACCAAGACCTACAAGCACGCCATTCACAGCACGATCGGTCTCCGGGGCAAACCGGAGGGGTTGGAACCCGTGGCTCCCGAGGTTGCCTTCGATCAGGTGATCGAGGAAACCGTGCT
>CAZYJB010000275.1:0-5987 GCA_964647675.1 uncultured Verrucomicrobiota bacterium
ATACCTTCAAGCCTAGTTCGCCTTGAATTCAGCACTGATCTAAGCACGTGGCAATCTGCACAAGCCCTAGAACTGTCCGTTGATGGATGCGGAGAATCGCTTTGGTCCCTCTCTAATCTGCCAGGCGGTGTATTTTTTCGCGTAAAGAGCCTTGCACAGTGACCAGGTTTTCACACTCCGATCGTGTCATCGCGACACCGCGGGAGGGCATTCGTTCCCCGCCAAGATTAGATTGCACTGACTCCCTGGCTGATCCGAGCGCAAATGCGTCTTGCAGGGTACGGGCGAACCAGAGTTTGAGCGCTCCTGATGAAAACTCCAGGGCAAAGAGACGCTAGGCCCGTCGGAAAGAGCTCAGAGCGGCTTGTTGGACAGTAGGGGTCAGGGTCTCTCAGGCGAATTCAAACGGATGCGGAATGGCTCGTCCCGATCGTAAGTCAACCGTCAGACCACCACCCCGAGTGCGGCCGCCTACCGGCAACCGCATCGCCCCACCGCTCTTGCCCTTCATGGTTCCTTGGACCTGGCAGGCCGGGCAACACGGGATCGATTCTCGCGACGCGTCGTACGCTTCGCCGTCCAGGGCATGGCGATCGATTGCACGACCAGCCGCCTGCCAGGTGTTCAACGAGGCCATCGTCTGCGCCGGCATCCCGGGTCGCATCAGCACGGATAACGCACCATTTCTCCGATACCCGTGGAGATTCCTCTGCGGCGGCCTCTTCCAGCCGCAGAGAGCGCTGCACGATTGACAGTCCGTCATCCACTCGGTCGGAAAAGGCTGAGAATGCAAACGCGAGTGCCAGCAAGAATGCCAGCAAACGATGTTCGAGAGGGCAGTGACAGGGCAGTGGGTAAGTAGTTCTTGAGCAATGGCCGGGCACCCCTCACGATCACCGACGTCACCGGGTAACACCGTGATCGCTGACCGACGGTCGAAACGACTGGCGGTGAGGCAGTTGGAAGTGGAAGGACGTTGAAAAAGGTCCGACCGATTCCGACCCTCGCCTCCAATAACTCGTTCACTGCTCGGGCACTCCTCGGCCCTGCTCGACCGCGGCTCGGTTGACCGGGCTTCTTGGGTCCACGCCATCGCTTAAACGCAGCAGCTCCATGGCGTTGCGTTAGATTGGTGCCCAAGGCGAAGGACGAAAACCGACCTCGCCTCCGGCCTGCGTTGCTGAGCTCGCCGAAACACTCAGGAGGCAGGGTTTCGCAGGGCGAGCTCGTGGGCTGCCAAACCCTCAGCCCCAAGGAAATCGACATACTTCTCAGGGAAGTCCTCGTACCAACGGAGTTTCGACTTTCCTCGGATCCGAGCCCAACGCACCGCGAGCGCCACCGCGTCGGGCTGGGTACGCTCACAGGCGAGACGATGCAATCGAACCAGCTCTTCGCGAACGGAGTCGGACCAATACTCGCTGTCGAGGTCCGCCATCGCCAAGATCTCGGAACCCTCCAGTGCGAGTTCGACCGCCTCCACCAAGCCCTCCGGATTCTTCCCGTTCAGTGTCGCACCGAGGAGAAAGAGCATCCAGTTGAGCCGGTGCTCAATCCGGTCGGACCGGCAGGTAGGATCCTTCCCCGGCTGGGGAAGGCAGGTAAGGAAGCGAGTCGCTTCTCGCAGCGGGTCCCCATCGGCCTGACCCGCAGACTCTCGTTCAGTGAGGCACCGAAGGACGACACGAACCGTGTCATCGTTCCTGGCGGACTCCATGAGAAGCTCGACGAGTACGGAGACCGATTGGCCGGATAGCCCTGCTTTCAGTGCCTCGTGCCGGCGCATATCCCATTCGAGAAGTTCCTCGGCCATGGCGGGGCAGGTATAATTCCCTGTTCTCAAAGATTGCCGCGTGGACAGGAGGCAGGTGATCAGCTTGGCACGGTCCAGCTCACGACGTCTTCCGTAGGAGGGTGGTGAGAAGCTCGGGGTCCAGTCTCGCGTTGGAATGCCGCAGTCGATCGATCACGGTGGCCAAGTCCACCAGACCGCGCTTCGAGGCCGCGTCGAGAATCCCCAGGGTGCCAATCACGGCGAGGCCGAGACGGCCTGCCGTTGTCCTCCCCTTCCGATCATCAATGAGTAGCGCGCGGGCGCCCACTTCCAAGGCGAGGCAGATCGCTTCGCCCTCTCCGGCGTCCACCGGCAGTGCAAGGTCGACTCGAGATGGGGCCTGCACTTTGAGCCAATTTGGAGCTGTCGCCAGCCAGTCGCGAACGGCCGCCGGCGTCCGGCAATGGCGAAGTTCCTGAGCAACCTTCGGCGGAATCAGCACCTCGCCGAACAGCGCCGGAAGGACGTCAACCGCCCCACACAAAACGAGGTAGTGCAGCGGCGACGTATCGGAGACCACCGCGCTCACGAGGATCCAAAGATGGCGGCCAGGGTCGCGCGGTCCTCCTCCAAGTCCGCCATGCCATATTCCACGGGCACCCGGCGGGCCCGGAGGAATTGCTCGGTCTCCCAGTAGTCGAGACCCAACAGCTCACCGACCTGACGCTGCGTGATACGACCCGATCGATACTCCTCGATGGCCGTGTACTCCAAGACCCGCCGAGAGCGCTGGCTGGGAGTTTCGCCGAGCGACGCACCGAGGTCGTCCGGAAGCTGGATGGTAACGTCGATCATGGTCCCTTGCCTGGTGTGGCGATGACCCGCATCCCGAGATTCCCGGGAACCACGCGGGGATCGTAGCACAGGACAGGCTCCAGCCACAATCGAGGGCTGCCCGGTTGCGGCGGCCATCACCACCTTCCCGGCACGCTCAGCTTCCGGGGACGGGGACCGGCCCGTGGCTTCGATTGACCCCGGACTCGCCATTCCGGCGTTCGGCGACACGATGCGGTCGCCAACCCCGAGACCGGCAGGCTCCTGCCCCGTCAGTGCGGCGTGAATCCGGTGCCCGGAAGCGGACACCAAAACGGACACCAACGAGGGGTGGAAGAGGAGTTCCGAGGAGTGGTCGAGCATCCTTGAAAAGTCCGCCAATCTGGGCCTAAATATCTCGGATTCAGCGGCTTAATCGGCCGATTCCGACCCTCGCCTCCAGCCTTCGCTCGTGAAGACACGGGCTACGGCTTGGCAAGCCAGCCTCCCCGAGCCAGCCTCCTCGCCCCCGCATCCGCCCCAGCGAAGGCTGCCGCGCCGTAGTTCCGTCCGCGGAACGCAGGCGGGCCAACAACTCGTTCATCGCTCCGGCACTCCTTGGTGCTGCTCGTTCACTGCTCGGTTGACAGGGCTTCTTGGGTCCGACGCCATCGCTTAAACGCTGCCCCTCAATGGCTTTGCTTTGGATTGGCGCCACAGGCGAAGGATGAAAACCGACCCTCGCCTTACGATGCTCTGGGCCTACGGCATCGCCAGATCCCGAGGCGCAGTGTTGGCGACGCATTTCATGGCTGGCTCCGCAAACGGAAGTACCTGCCGTTGACCCCGATGGATGTCACGACCCTGCTTTGGCCTTCGGCCATCCCGGGCCGGGTCCCAAAGGCCTCCCAAAGAGGCGACCCAAGGTCCACCGTGGACTCGAGGACGAAGGCGTTCCCGGTGGCCGGCCACGAGATCTCGATCTGATTCTCTGGAGTCCGCCGAATCGCCAAGGGCGGCGGGAGCACCTCGAACGATGCGGAACTGGTGACGCTGCCGTACGGCGTGAGGACCGTGATGGGGCCGGATCTGGCATCGGGCGGGACGACCACGGTAAGGCGGAGATCCAGGCTATTCGTGAGCGCGCGGGTGAAATGAGCGCTGGCGCCGTTGAAGTGGACGGCACTTGTTCCGGCAAAGTTGGTGCCGGTTAGGCTGATCCGCGTTCCGGGAGTCCCGGACATCGGGGAGAATTGTGTGCCGGTGAAGCCGGGCGGTGGGGTCGGAAACCAAGCCAGATGGAATGCGCCGCCGAAAGACGGATTGAAGGCACTCTTGCCGACAACCGCGATCGAGTATGCCAGGGACGGAACGGCCTGAAAAGAAACACGGCTCCCCAAGCGTAGCCCATAATTGTCGTTTCCTGCGATCGGGCTCTTCTGGTCGATGCGATCCCCCGTGTAGATCGCTAGTAGTGAATCGAACGTCGTGCCTGCCGCGAGATCGAAGGTGAACCATCCACCCGTATCGGGCGCCTTCCACCTGTACCACACCGACATTCCAAATTGTTCGAACTCACCCACGAGCGGGGACGGTTCGTCCAGTTCCACCGAAGCAAAGCGGTTGGAGCCAGAGATCGTACCGGCCGGGCCGGAAATCGTCCGGGCGCTGCCGAAGTCGTCGTTGACGACCGGGAAGCTAAAGGTCCAGACGAAGTCATCGACCCGTCCGCCTTCGCGAACCTGGTCATAGTCGCCGTCCAAGGTCCGGCCCGACTCGTCCTGCGCCTCACCTCGAATCCGGACGGTGTAAACCGAATTCGAATCGAACGGCGCCTCGTGAGCGAAGGCCAGAGCGCGGCTGTCGTCGCTCCATTCGAATCGACCGATCACCGACGGTTCCAGGACGAACGCATCTTCGACACTCCGCCTGTTCATTGGGCGACTGAAGACCACTCGAATGGGAGCATCGGGTGCGGTACGAGGCCCACCCGGGAGTGCGCTCACGACGATAGCCGTTTGGTCGGGTTGACCGATGTACTTCAGCGCTCGCCCGAGATCCAGACGACCATTCGTCACGAACTTGCCGCGCAATCCCGCGGCGGGAGCGACAGAACCCAGAATCGCGGCCTTCAAGCCATCGACCGTGAGGCTCGGATCGACGCTCAGGATCAGGGCCGCCGCTCCCGCGACGATGGGGCAGGAGAACGACGTGCCGGCTGCGGCGGCGATGTAGTCGCTGGGTCCCGGTCCGAAGGTACTGGCGATGTCCAGTCCAGGAGCCGCCAGATCCACCCCGGTCCGGCCGAAGCTGGAAACCCACGCGAGGTTGTCGGATTGGCTGGACGCACCGACGACGATCATGCTCGGCGAATCGAACCGCACGGGGTAACGCGGCACCAGATCGAGATCCACCGTCAGACTCGGCGCATTGGCAGCAAACACATTGAGAATGCCCTCGTTGCCGGCGGCATCGATAGCATCCTTAAGGGCCTGGCTGAAGACACTGCGGGGATCGCTGCCGTAGCTGTTGTTCGCTACGCGAATATTCACGCCCCTTCGCTTCATCGAGATGATGTACTCGTAGCCCTCGATGATGTCGGCGATTTTGTTCAAATCATTCGTGGTGCCTATCCGAATTGCCATGATCCGGACGGCCCAATTCACGCCGGCGATCCCCTTGCCGTTGTTGCCCACCGCCCCGATGAGCCCGGCACAAACCGTTCCGTGGTAAAACCTGGGCTCGCCGTAGCCCTCATCGAAGGGATCGGAATCATGACCGAGGGAATCGCTGGCGGCATCAATGCCGTGTATATCATCCACGAAACCGTTCCCGTCATCATCCACTCCGTTACCGGGGACTTCTCCAGGATTTCGCCACATATTGGCTGCCAGATCCTCGTGCCTATAGTTGACGCCGGTATCCAACACAGCCACGACGATGTTCGTGCTGCCCGTGGTCGTGGACCAAACGTTCGTGGAGCCGATCCTGCCATGATACCATTGTTGTCGAAATCGCGGATCGTTGGGAATCGCGCCAAGAGGAGGTACGGATGACGCAACGAAGGGGCCGTGTCGCCGAACGGTTGCGGATCGCGACGGATCGTTTAGAGAAACGTCACCGCCAGCCTGGGAAACGTCGATTGGATCCGTGGAGGCCGTCGATGGTCGAATGGACGGCAAGATGGTATTCGGCTCCACGCACAGAACGCCGCCGAGTTGGAGGTACGACTGCATGCCGTCGCGAGCGCTTAGGCCTCGAGGCAATTTCACTTGCTGCCATCCGGTAGCGTTGAAGTTGCGCAACACCGAGCTGCCAACTCGCGCGTTGCCATCCATGGCCGCCCACTGTCATCCGGTCACGGGGAGACGGTCCATTCATAACGTGCTGGAGATGCGAC
>CAZYJB010000276.1:0-5987 GCA_964647675.1 uncultured Verrucomicrobiota bacterium
CGGGGGGGATTCAGGTGGACGTGTGCGAGGGCGGCTGTGGCGGCGTCTGGTTCGACAATTTAGAACTTCCCACGGTCAGCTACGACGGGGCGCACGCGATCCGCAGCGTGGGGCGCGATTTCTCCCTGCACGTCGATCGGGAATCCCGCCGGCGATGCCCGCGGTGCGCGGAGCAGGTCATGATGCGGCGGTTCTTCAGCCGGCTGCGACGCACGCAGATCGACGAGTGTCCAGCCTGCGCGGGCATCTGGCTCGATGCGGGCGAGTTCGACGCCATCCGCCAGGAGTTGGTGGAGAGCCCCGACACCGCGGCCATGAATCCCGCGCTGAGGCATGCGGTCACCATGATCCGTTCGCGCTCCGGCATGTGACGACGCGCGCGGCGGACCACTGACACTGACCCACTCACTGCCCGAACCGATCACGCCTATGCAGGTGGACCCCGCGCCCCAGGCGCATCGACGCGTGGTGGAGGCCGGGGAAGGCTCGGGCCCGCGCCTGCCTTTTGGCGTGTCGGAGGTCAAGCCCCGACATTTTCGCGAGATGCTTAAAGTCGCGTGGCAGAACCGCGACAACCTGGGTTACGCGTGGAAAGTGCTGAGCAAGGGCGTATGCGACGGCTGCGCGCTGGGGGTCGCGGGCCTGCACGACTGGACCATCGACGGCGTCCACCTCTGCCTGACGCGGCTGGCGCTGCTCCGCTTGAACACCATGCCCGCGATGGACCACGGGTTGCTTGCGGACGTCTCGAGGTTGCGCGGTCGTTCGAACGAGGAACTGCGCGAGTTGGGCCGGCTGGCCTACCCGATGCTGCGGCGCAAAGGAGAGCCGGGTTTCCGTCGCCTCGCGTGGTCGGAGGCGATTGAGCTGGCGGCCTCTCGGATCCGGGCGGTTCCCCCGCGGCGGGTGGCGATGTTCGTCACGGCGCGCGGCGTGACCAACGAGGTGTATTACGTGGCGCAGAAGGCGGCGCGTTTCATCGGCACCAACCACGTCGACAATGCCGCGCGCCTTTGTCACGCGCCCAGCACCGGGGCGATGAAGTACGCGCTCGGGTGCGCCGCCTCCACCTGCAGCTACCACGATTGGTATGGCGCGGACCTGATCGTCTTCTTCGGGTCGAATCCGGCGAACGACCAGCCGGTCTCGATGAAGTACCTGCACGAGGCCAGGAAGTTCGGCACGAAGATCGCTCTGGTGAACCCGTACCTGGAGCCCGGCATGCGCCGCTATTGGGTGCCGAGTTCGGCGGGCTCCGCAGTGTTCGGCACCGCGATCACCGACTGGTGGTTCCCGGTCACGCAGGGAGGCGACATCCCGTTCGTGTACGGCGTGCTGCAGATTCTGATCCAGCGTGGCTGGGTGAACGAGGGGTTCATCCGGTCGTCGACGGAGGGCTGGGACGAACTGCGCGCGCGCGTGATGAGCCATCACCTCTCCGACCTCGAGGCGGCTGCCGGGCTGCGCGCAACCGACTTCGAAGAGTTTGCGACCCTCCTTCACCAGAGCCGCAACGCCGTGTTCGTCTGGAGCATGGGCATCACCCAGCACGCCACCGGCGGTGACGGCGTGTCGATGATCCTGAACCTCGGCCTCGCCCGCGGGTACGTGGGCCGCGCCAAGAACGGGCTCATGCCGATCCGCGGACACAGCTCGGTGCAGGGCGGGGCGGAAATGGGCTGTTACTCCACCGCCTTCCCCGGCGGCAAACCGGTGGACGCGCCGCACGCGCGCGAACTGTCGCAGGCGTACGGGTTCACCGTTCCCGATTGGCCGGGCATGACCTCGGTCGAGATGGTGGACCGCTCGGCGGAAGGGCAGATCGATGTGTTGTACTGCGTGGGCGGCAACTTCCTGCGGACGCTGCCCGATCCCGATTATGTGGCGGAGGCCCTGGCGCGTGTGCCGTTGCGCATCCATCAGGACATCCTGGTCACCGACCAGATGCTGCTGGAGCCTGGAGGCGACGTGCTGCTGCTGCCGGCCAAGACGCGATATGAGCAGGACGGCGGCGGCATCGAGACCAGCACCGAACGCCGGGTGATGTTCACGCCCGAACTGCCGCGGGAGGTCGGCGAAGCGCGCGCGGAGTGGCGCATCCTGCGTGACATCGCCGCGGCGGTGCACCCGGAGCGTGCCGGGCAACTGGGATGCGAAACCGGCCAGGCCATCCGGGAGGAGATCGCCCGCGTTGTTCCCTTCTACGACGGCGTGCAGCACCTCGCGAAGACCGGGGACGCGATCCAGTGGGGCGGGGAACGACTCTGCGAAGGCGGCCGGTTCATGACCGCCGACGGCAAGGGACATTTTCGCACGGTCGACCTGCCGGCGCCGCGGGTGAAGGAAGGCGTTGCGGCGAAGCAGTTCGTCGTCTCGACCCGGCGCGGCAAGCAGTTCAACACCCTGATTCATGCCCAGGTCGATCCGCTTACCGGCGCCGCTCGCGATGCGGTTTTCATCAATGCCCGTGAAGCGGAACAAATGGGCCTGTCGGCGGGCGAACGGGTGGTGTTGATCAGCGACACCGGGCGGCTGGAGGGTAGTTTGTTTCCCACGCGCCTCGCACCGGGGAACCTCCAGGTGCACTGGCCCGAGGGCAACGTGCTCCTGCCGCGCGGCGTGGTGGAGACGCTGGGTGGCGTTCCTGACTACAACACCACGGTGCGCCTCGAACGCGCGGATGCGTCGCGGTCCGGTGCCGCGCCGAACGTCAACCCGGTCCCGGCCGGGGTGGCGGGTGCGGGTGGCGCATGAAAGCCGGTCGCCACGCGGCGCCGGACGTGCAGCGCCTGCGGGTGCGCCGCTGGCGCCGCGGGTCGGGCTGGGAGGCGGGCGCGGAGGACGCGGTGGTGGTGGAGGAGCCCTTGGAGATCCGCGTGGACACCCACCCGGTGGCGGTGGTGATGCGCACCCCGGGCCAGGACGAGGAACTCGTGGCTGGATTTCTACTGACCGAAGGCGTCGTGCGTTCACGCACCGATCTGGCAGGCCTCCGTGTCCACCCTCGCAACCCCGCCGGGAATGTCATGAACGCCTTTCTTGCGCCCGGCGTGTCGGTGGATTTGCAGCGGCTGACGCGCCACGTTTTCGCGGCGTCGAGTTGTGGGATCTGCGGGAAGACCACCGTGGAGTCGGTTCACCAGCAGTTCCCGCCCGTGCGCAGCAAGGCGCGCCTGGCGGTGGAAGTCCTGACCCGCTTGCCGGCACTCATGCGGGAGCGGCAGGCGGCGTTCTCGTCCACCGGCGGGCTGCATGCGGCGGCGCTGTTTTCCTGTGATGGCCAGTTGGTCTGCCTGCGCGAGGATGTGGGGCGGCACAACGCGGTGGACAAGGTGATCGGGCGCGCGCTGCTTGATGGCAAGCTGCCTTTGGAACCGGCGGTGCTGCTGGTGAGCGGCCGGGCATCGTTCGAGATCCTGCAGAAGGCGCTGGCGGCTGGCGTGGGCATCGTGGCGGCCGTGGGCGCGCCTTCCAGCCTGGCGGTCGAGTTCGCGCGCCGGTCCCGGCAAACCCTGGTCGGATTCCTCCGCGACGATCGCGTCAACGTCTACTCCGGCGTCCGCCGCATCGGGCAATGAAGTAACCGGGCGTGCGGGGGGTGCGCGTGACCGCTCACCGTGGCCATCCCGGTCTCTGACTTTGGCAATCGTCCCGACCGCGCGGTGCGCCGCATGATTTTCCTTCTCCCGGCCGGGAGGTGGGAGCGTTATGCTCTCGCAGTCATGGGTGCACAATGGAAGCAGGCGGGTCGTGAGGCGAATGCGCAGAAGAAGGGCCAGATGGTGGCCAAGCTGACGCGCGAGATCATGGTGGCGGCCAAGTTGGGCGGGCCGGATCCCGACCTGAACGCGCGTCTGGCGGTGGCGGTGGAAAAGGCGCGGAAGGCGAGCGTCTACAAGGACACCATTGAGCGCGCGATCAAGAAGGGGGCGGGCCTGACCGACGAGAAGGTGGAGTACGAGACCGTGGTCTACGAAGGGTTCGCACCGCACCGCGCCCCGGTCATCGTGGAGTGCCTCACCGACAACCGGAACCGCACGGCTCCCGATATCCGGAACCTGTTCAAGACCGGCTCGCTGGGCACCCCGGGAAGCGTCGCCTTCTTCTTCGACCATCTCGGTGTGGTCGAGGCCACCCATGCGGACAAGGGCCGGGATCCCGAAAGCGACGCGATCGAGGCCGGCGCGCAGAACGTCGAATCGCTCGAGGCCGAAGAAGTGGCAGAGGGCGAGATCGGCGCCCGGTTTTATACCGATCTCAAGGACCTCGCGCCCGTCACCAAATGGCTGGCCAAGGCGGGCTGGAAAGTGACCGCGAGTGAGATGCGGTACATCGGCAAGAATGGTCCGCAGCTGACCGAGGCGCAGCGCAAGGAGGTCACCGAGTTCCTCACCGCGCTCGACGACCACGACGATGTGCATCACGTCTACGTGGCGATGTGATGGGGCCCGGCTGCAATTCCCCGGGAACCCGCAAGAATTAACTCAACGAAGTGCTTAACCGGCGGCTGGGAACAGGTTATGGTCCCGCCATGTGTTCCTGCCGGGCGCGCTGGTCCGTTTGGATGGCGTCGGTGTCCGCCGCCCTGTTACTCGGGTCGCTGAGTTCGTCCCGGGCCGATTCGGTCCCGGGTGAGGTGCTGGTCAAGTTCCGCACTGCGGGTGCCCGCCAACTCATGGCCCCCCTGCGCCTCCCCGCGGGCGCCCGGGTCCATCGGACCGTTGGACGACTCGGTTGGCGGGTCGTGCATCTCGCGGAGGGCCAGTCGGTCGCCGAGGCTGTCCGGTGGTTCAACGCCCAGCCCGAGGTGGTCTCCGCCGAACCGAACCTCCGGTATCGGCTGCTTGCCGCCGGCGACGCCGTCACCCCGCGGGTTCCCAACGATCCCCTGTTTCCGCGCCTCGCCGGTCTGGAACGCATCGGTGCGCCGCTCGCCTGGGGGCTGTCCACCGGAACGAACACCGTCGTCGTGGCCATGCTCGACACCGGTGTGGACCTGACTCATCCGGACCTGGAGGGAAACCTTTGGCGGAACCAAGGCGAGATTCCCGCGAACGAATGGGACGACGACGGCAATGGGTGGGATGACGACTACCATGGCTACGACTTCGCGGATGGCGACAGCAGCCCGAGCGACGATGCGGGGCACGGCACCCACGTCGCCGGCATCATCGGGGCGGTGGGCAACAACGGAGTCGGCATTTCCGGCGTGTGTTGGAAGGTCTCCCTGCTGCCTGTGCGGGTAGGGCGATCGGATGGTTTTGCCACGACCGATCAATTGGTGGATGCGTTCGAGTATCTGCAGGGACTGAGCGCCGACGCCGTGAACGTGCGGGTCGTCAATTGCAGTTGGGGGAGCGACACGCCCAGCAAGGCGCTCCGGGAAGCCATCCGGAACACCATCACCGCTGGCATCCTCGTCGTTTGTGCCGCGGGGAACGACCGGCAGGACAACGATCTGGCACCGGTCTATCCCGCCAGCTTCGACCTTCCGGGAATCGTCGCCGTGGCCGCGTCGACCGACTGTGACGATCTTGCGTCGTTCAGCAACTTTGGTGGGCAGACCGTCGATCTCGCGGCGCCCGGATCGGGCATCCTCAGCACCTACCGTGGCGGTGGCCGATACGCCGTTTTGTCCGGCACGTCGATGGCCGCACCGTACGTGTCCGGGGCCGCCGCCTTGGCGCTTTCGATCCGGCCTAAGCTGGGCGTGGACGATCTCGAGCGTCTGCTGCTGGGCACGGTCGACGTCGTGCCGGCATGGGCGGGTCGCCTGCGATCGGGGGGGCGGCTGAATCTCGCGCGGGTGCTCGACTCGGTTGGGAGCATTCCCGACCTGCGGGAGCCGGCGGCGCCCGAACTGCCGCTGCAAGTGGTGTCGCGGCAGCCCGGGCCTGGAACTCGCGCCTGGGGCGACCGCAGCAGCGCGGAACCCGCCGTGAGCGGGGATGGCCGTTGGGTGGCATTCCGGTCGTCCGCCGCGAACC
>CAZYJB010000277.1:0-5981 GCA_964647675.1 uncultured Verrucomicrobiota bacterium
AGCGCGAATCCGCCGGCCAGCAGCGGGCCACGGGAGGCGATGACCGTGGCGATGCCGGCGGCGACGGCGGTGCCAGGGCCGGCTGCCCCCGATGTCGCTGCTCCCGCCGCCACGCGCCGCGGGTACGCTCTCGACCCCTGCCCTGATTCGATCCGCCCTTTACTTCGCGGCGAAGCCGCACGCAGGCTCCAGCGCCATGGACGCCCTGAAGCGCCTGATTCCCGCCGCAGCCCTGGCGCTCCTCGCCATCGTCGCCGGCAGCGGCTGCACCTCGCGCATCACCAACCTGACCCCGACCGCACTGCCGCGCGAGACGAGCGGCCTGTACCACTTCGAAGCGGAATGGACCAGCACCCAGCGCTCGCGCGATCTCCGCGCCGACACCATCCGGGCCTGGGTCGTGCTGGACCATAAGTTCTATCCGATGGAGCGCGTCCCGCGCCTGGCCGACCGCTGGGAATCGGAAGTCCCCATTTCGACCAACACCCGCGCCGCGTACTACTATTTCAAGTGGGACTACGAGACGGCCGGGTTCGGGCACAATAATCCGAACAGCCTGCGTTCGAAATTGTACCGCGTGGAGGTCACCGACCCCGTGGAGCGCTGATCGGCGATCAGCGCCGGCGCCGGTTGGAAGCAGTCCGGGCGGCAGCCCGCGCCTTGCCCGACAGGCGCTTGGCCTTGATCACTTTGGCGCCCTTCGGCCCGATCCGCTTCTGGGCTGCCCCGCGTCCCCGAGGGAGGGCCTTGGCGCCGCCGCTGCGGGGCGGGCGGGATCCACGGCTGGCGGCCTTTGGCCGGCGCACCGGTTCGATCGTCTTGGGGCGCGTCCGTGGGATGAGCACGATGGGACAACCCTCGAATCCGAAAGCTTTGCGCAGCGACAGCGCGAGGTACTTCTCGTAAGCGCGTTCGAAGAGATCCGCCCGGTTGACGAAGAGCATGAACCGCGGCGGCGACCCGCCGGTCTGCGTCGCGTAGTAGAACTTCAATTGCTCCCCCTGCCGCGAGACCGGCTGGCGCGCCTCCACCGCGTCACGGAGGGTCCGGTTCAGCACCGCCGTCGGCACGCGTTGCCGCATCTGGGAGGCCACGTAGCGGATCGCCTCCAGGAGGCGGTCGAGGTGGAATCCTGACTTGGCGGAGGCGAAGATCACGGGTGCGTAGTCGAGGAAGAAAAGCTTCTCCTGAACCCACTCGCCGAATTCGCCCAGCGTGGTCATCAGGGTTTCGGAACCGCGCCCCTTGCGGACCCCGGATTCGCGCCGCGCAATCTCGACCTCGCGCGCCTCACGGACTTTCTCGTCCACGAGATCCCACTTGTTGACCACCACGATGCAGGCGCGCCTCGCCTCGGTAATGAGCGCCCCCACCTTCTTGTCCTGCTGATGGATGCCGTCGGCTGCATCGAGGAGGAAGAGGACGATATCGCTGCGCTCGATGGCCTCCTCGGTGCGCTTGACGCTGAAGAACTCGATGGAGTTGTCGATGCTGCGCCGGCGCCGGACGCCCGCGGTGTCGACGAGCAGGTACTGTTCGCTTCCTCCCTCCGTGGTAATCTCAAACGGAACGTCCACGGCGTCCCGGGTGGTTCCGGGAATCGGGCTCACCACCACCCGGGTGGAACGAGTCAGGGCGTTGACCAACGAGGATTTGCCAACATTCGGACGTCCCACGATCGCGAGGCGCACGGGTTCGCTGCCCCGGCGGGACTCGGTGCGTTTTTCCGGATCGGCGTCTGCGCCCTCCACGTCCTCCGCGGTCTCCGCGTCGACCGGAACGGCGTCCGGCTCAGGCAGTAACCGCGTCGAGGCCTCGACCAGCGCCTCGATCCCGCGGCCGTGGATGGCGCTCACCGGGTATTCGCGTTCAAAACCGAGGCGCGAGAAATCCACCGCTCCCTCCGCGATGCCCTCGTTGTCCGCCTTGTTCACCGCGAGGAGCACGGGCTTGCCTGCCTGGCGCAGGCGCGTGGCCACCTCTTCGTCGAGGGGCACGAGGCCCTCCTGGACATTCACGACGAACAGCACGACATGGGCCGACTCGATGGCGAGTTCCACCTGCTCCAGGGCAGCCTGGGTGATGAGGTCGACCGCCTTCTCCCCGCGGCGCAATCCGATTCCGCCGGTATCGATCAGCGTGTAGGGACGTCCCCGCCACTCCACCTCGGCTGTCACGCGATCCCGCGTCACGCCGGGCTCGTCATGGACGATCGCAATACGCCGCCCCGCGATGCGGTTGAACAGCGCGGACTTGCCGACATTGGGGCGGCCGACGATGGCGATGACACCAGACATGTTGGTGGGATGGAACCACAGGAGCGGGCCGGGAAGAAGGAACTTCCCCCGTCACTGGGAGCGCGCGGCGCGCTGACGCGTGGTGTCAACCGCGCTTCACGAACGTCGCCATGCGCTTCATGGCCTCTTCGATCTGCGGCAGGGCGGTGGCGAAACAGCAGCGCACGAACCCTTCGCCACAGGCGCCGAATGCCGAACCGGGCACGCAGGCCACCTTGTGTTCGCGCAGGAGCCCGACCGCGAATTCCTTCGAGGTCAGGCCCGTCGAGGCGATGGAAGGAAAGGCGTAGAAGGACCCGCGCGGCAGGTGGCACTTCAGCCCCATCGAGTTCAGCGCGTCCACGATCAGGTTGCGTCGCAACCGGTACTGGTCGCGCATCTCGATGGTGTCCGGCTCGCCATTCACGATGGCTTCGAGCGCCGCCTCCTGGCTGATGATACTCGCACACAGCATCGAGTACTGGTGAATGCGCATCATGGCCTCGGTCAGCTCGAACGGCGCCGCGGCATAGCCGATGCGGAACCCGGTCATCGCGTAGGCCTTCGAGAAGCCGTGGAGGAAGATGGTGCGCTCCCGCATCCCGGGCAGCGCGGCGATCGACACGTGCTCTCCCTCGAAGGTCAGCTCGGAATAGATCTCGTCGGTGAGGACGATCAGGTGATGACGCTGAACCACCGCCGCGATGCGCTCCAACTCGGCGCGCGTCATGGTGCCCCCGGTCGGGTTGGTGGGAAAATTGAGCATCACCGCCTTGGTCTTCGGCGTCACTGCCGCCTCGATCGCCTCGGCCCGCACCGCGAATCCGTCCTCGGCACGGCACACCACCGGGACCGGCACGCCGTGCGCCAGCACAATGCTGGGCGAGTAGCTCACGTAGCACGGCTCGTGGTAGATGATCTCGTCCCCCGGATCGATGATGGCCCGCAGGGCAAGGTCCATCGCCTCGCTGACCCCGACGGCGATGAGAATCTCGTTGGCGGCGTACTGAACCTTGAACTTCTCGGCGAGGTGCGTGCTGAGAGCCTCTCGGAGCTTCGGCATGCCGAGATTGGAGGTGTACGAGGTGCGGCCCTGCTCCAGGGCGTAGATGGCAGCTTCGCGAATGTGCCAGGGCGTGACGAAATCCGGCTCACCGACTCCGAGCGAGATAATGTCCTTCTGGCTGGCCACGATGTCGAAGAACTCACGGATGCCCGAACGCGGTATTCCCCGCACATGGGCAGCCACCGGTGAGATCCCTGGCCTTGCAGTCATAAAGGGGCGGCACCCTACGCCAACCCCATCCCCCATGGCAAGGGCACCGGCGACCCGTCTCCCAGCCCTTCAACCGCGTCAGTCGCGGCCGGCCCGCGGCTCCGACGACAAATCCTCCTCCGCCACCAGTTCCGCCGCGTGGATCTCCTCCCACGAAGGAGCGTGAAACAACCGGATGCCCGTGCTGCTGTTCCACGGCCCCGTCGCGCCCGCCAGCCAGCGTCCGTCGGGCGAAAAGACGAGCAGCCGGAGGCTCCGGCCCAGGCGCCGTTCGCTGAGCAACTCCTGCTGGGTGGCCAGGTTCCAGAACTTCACCGTCCCGTCCTCGCTCGAGGTCGCCAGAGTCCGGCCCTCCGGCGCGAACGCAACCCCCACCACGCTCTGCTTGTGTCCGATGCAAGCGCCCAGCGATCGCCCCGTCCCGGTATCCCAGAGCTGCACCAGATTGTCCGCGTCCTCCGGACTCGACGTCGTCGCCAGGATGCGTCCGTCGGCGGACAGCGCCGCGGCCGGGCCGAGGGAGGAATGGGTGGCGATGACCTGCCGCAGTACGCGACCGGCCACGTCCCAGATCTGGATGCTCTGGTCGCGCGACACGACGGCGACGGTGGTGCCATCTTCCGATTGCACGAGGCGGCCGGCGGGCATGGTGAAGAGCGGTTCCCGGGCCTCGTCGAGACGCCACGCATTCCAGGGGACATTCCAGCCGGCGGCATAGAGCACCGCTCCATCACGTGACATCGCGACGGACTCGGTGGCGCCGGACGGCAGTTTCACCAGTCGCGATTCCCCGGACACCATGTCCCAGAGGCGCACGCGCCCGTCGCGCCCTCCCTGGGCGATGACACGGAAATCAGCGCTCACCGAGACGGTGCCCAACATGCCGAAAGGCCCGAGCGGCACGCGGTCGCGATCGAGCGTGATCTCACGCACCACACCACCGCCCGCCGGGCTCACCCAGCGCACGGTTCCGCCCGAGGTCAAAACCGCCAGGCGCTCACCATTCTCCGCGAACTGCAACGGCATCCAGCCGGCCTCGCCCAGCAGGTCGTCCTGCGACGACGGCCGGTTGGGCCAGAAATTCAATCCGCCATCCTTGGCGCCGCTCAGAATCCATCGTCCGTCCGGTGATTCGGTAACCGCCCAGACTTCATTGAGGTGTCCCCGGAACTCGCCCGTCTGCCGTTGCGCCGCGAAGTCCCACAGGCGCACCGAGTGATCGCCGCTCGCGGTCACCAGGGTCCCGCCTTCGCGCGCGAACATCATCGCCACAATCGCACCGGTGTGCTCCGGATACCGAGCATCCGCGGGCACCGTGGCACGCTCGCGGCCGGTCGTGGCATCCCAGACGCTGACCACAAAGACGCCGCGGGCCGAAGCGCGGTTCCGCGGCACGAGGACCGAGGTGCCGTCCGGCGAGAAGAGGAGCTGGCGATCGGGTCGCAGCGTATTGTTGCCCCTCAGGATCAGGCCGGTCGAATCCTCCAGCACGACGCGCTCCCCGCTGCCGTCCAGCGACCAGACGACAACGCCATCACGACTGTCGGTGGCCACCCGGCGTCCGGTAGCCTCGAATGCCATGGGACCTACGGCCCCGGACAGGAAGGCCTGTTCGCCCCACTCCACGGTGTCGCGGATGCGCACCCCATCCCGCGTCGTGGTCGCCACGCGCGTCCCGTCCGGCGTCACCGCCAACGGCGCGCCTTCCGCCATGAACTGGCGCACCTCGGTCCAGTCGCTGGTGCGCCACACCCGCAGGGAAAGCCGGCTCGCCGTCACGAGGTATCGCCCGCCGTCGACAAACGCGACCGACTGCGCCCCGCGCGGCATGCGCGCGGCCTCGACGCGCGCCTTCCAATCCCAGATCCGCACGCGATCGCGCTGACCCACCGCCACCCAGACACCATCCGGGGACATGGCCAGGGCGGTGATGGCCTGTCCCTGGTTGGGCAGCGGCACGTGGTCGTTGCCACGGGCCTGCTGCCAGAGGTAGCGCCATTCGAACCCACGCTGGTCGGGACGGGCCGCCCGCGGGACATGTTTCTCGAGGAGCTGCAGCGCGCGCCCGAAATTGCCGGAGGCCAGCGACTGTTGCGCCAGGTTCATGTCGGCCACGTACTCGTTGCGCATGGCCACCCCGGCACTCTGCTCGGCCAATCGCAACGCGTCCTCCGCCTCGTGCCGCAGCCGCGCCTGCTTGGCCTCCGCCTGACGGGCGCGGATCGCCTGGTGTACGCTGACCGCGGACCCGATCAGCACCGCCAAGCCCACGAGCGCGCCCGCCCCCACCACCAGCCGGTTGCGGCGCAGGGTGCGCTCCAGGCGATACCACGCGCTCGGCGGGCGCGCTTCGACCGGCTCGAAATCGAGATAGCGCTGAACGTCCTGGGCGAGCGAGTTCACCGTGGCATAGCGTCGGGCCCGGTCCT
>CAZYJB010000278.1:0-5980 GCA_964647675.1 uncultured Verrucomicrobiota bacterium
GGCATCCCGCCCGAGAAGCGCGCGCGACTCTTCGAGGCCTTCAGTCAGGCTGACTCCTCGACCTCGCGCAAATACGGCGGCACCGGACTCGGCCTCGTCATCTCCCAGCGCCTTGTGCGCCTCATGCAGGGCGAACTCGATGTCACGAGCGAGGCCGGACGCGGCAGCGAATTCCACTTCACCGCGCGCTTCGCCCCCGCCCTCGACCTGCCTCCCGCCCCGGGCGGACTTCCCATGCTGCAGCGCGACCTGCTTCACACGCGCGCCCTGGTGATCGAGGACAGCGACCTCAGCCGCGAACTCCTCGTGACCATGCTGCATCGCTTCGGGATGGTGGCGGAAGGTGTCGCCACCGCGGAGGCCGGCCTGGCCCGGTTGCGCGCCGGCACTGATTCCTCGGCCTTCGGACTGGTGGTCCTGGACTGGCTGCTGCCCGACATCAACGGCACCGAACTCGCGCGACGGATCCGCGCCCTGCCCGGATTCTCGGCGCTGCCGCTCGTGATGGTCAGCGCCTACGCCACCGAACAGGAGGAAGCCGCGGCCCGCGAGGCAGGCGTCCAGGCCTTCGTCCCCAAACCCATCACCGGCTCGCTTCTCCTCGACGCGATCACCCGTGCCACCGGGCTGCGCCCCGAGGCTTCGGGCGCCGCATCGCGTACCGAAACGCGCGCCACGCTCCTCGCCGGCCGCCGCCTCCTCGTCGCCGAAGACAACGACGCCAATCAGTTCGTCGTCCGCGAACTCCTCCAGCGCGAGGGCGCCACGGTGGAGATCGTCGAAAATGGTGCTGAAGCGGTCGAAATGGCGCGCGGGGGCACATTCGACCTCGTGCTGATGGACATGCAGATGCCGGTGATGGACGGGCTCGAAGCAACGCGCCGGATCCGTGCGCTCGGCCCGGTCGGTGCCCTGCCGATCGTCGCGCTCACGGCCAATGCCATGAAGAGCGACCTCGACGCATGTCTCGCCGCCGGCATGAACGACTACGTCGCCAAGCCCATCGACCGGGCCAGCCTCCTCTCGGTGCTCACGCGGAATCTGGCGCAGGCCGCCGCTCCCGCCAGCGCGGTCACGGTGCCATCCGCCCCGGAGCCCGCTCGGAACCCAACGCCGGAAACCGCGGTTTCGCCTGCGGCTTCGGAGACGCCCCTCGCGGCGTTGACCACGCCCGCCGAGGCGGTGGCTGGCGAATCGGCACTCGAAGTCGCCCGCGTCGCGCTGAAGCCCGCCGACGTGCCATCCGAAATCGGCGCCGCGACCGCCGCCGTCGCGCCAGCCACGGAGCCCGCTCCCGCTCCCGCCAGTCCCGTCCCCCAGGATGCGCCCGCCGACGCTGCCGCCGGCAAGGAGGCCGCGACGGCCCCCCGCCCTCGCCCCGCACGCCGCAAGCGTGCCGCCCGCGAGATGCAATTGAACCTCCTCGAAACGCCCGAACCGTCGCCCGAGGAAGGACTGCGCGAACGCATCGCGGCCGGCAAGCTTCCCGGCATCGACGTGGAGGACGCGATGCAGCGGCTCGGTCTGCCCCGCGAGGTCATCGAATCCATGGTGCTCCAGTTCGCGACCGGCCAGCGCGAACTCGTCCCGCGTCTGCGCGCAGCGGTGGCGCGCGCCGATGCCGAGGAATCCCGCCGCCTCGCGCACTCGCTTGCGGGATCCGCCGGCAACCTCTCAATGCACGAGCTGCGCCGACTCGCCAAAACGGTCGAACTCGCCATCAAGTTCCAGCAGGGCGACCTGTCCGCCATGCTCGAAGACCTTGAACGCGAGGCCACGCGTGTCCTCACCGGACTCGCCCTGCTCGCCGAACTGCGCGCGACCCCCGCGCCGGCCACGCGCGCCGATCCTCCCAACCAGCCTGCCGCCACCGTCGTTCCCGATCGCCAGCGAGGCGCCGTCGGCCCCGCAGTCGTCCGCGCGCTGCACCAACTGGCGGAAGGCCTCGACAACGGTGACCTTGACGCCATCGGCGCGCACTTCCGCGACGTGGAAGCCGCCCTCGGCGAATCCCACGGCGCCGAACTGCGCCAGGTTCGCGAACTGGTCGACGGGTTCGAACACGCCGAAGCGGCGCGTGTCGTCCGCTTCGTCGCCGATTCGCTCACCCGCTCGCCCTCGGACCCGCGATAGGGCGCGCCGGAAAGGTAGTGCGCCACGTCCCTGTGGCGCCGCCGGGTGCGAGGAAAGGCTGCGGTTCCCGTGACATGCGGCTCGGCAAGGACGCCGAGCCCTACCCTTGGACGGGCCCTGTGCGTTGCGGAGTCCACCCGTTTTTTTCGCATGAGAGACTGGATGGAACGATTGCGCGCTTGGTGCTGGCGACGTCTGCCGCTGCTCGGTGTCGCCCTGGTGGCGGCTCTCGCGGGGTATGGATTCCGCGGGATCCACGAGTCGACCTCCGGGAGCCTCTCCAGCAACCAGCTCGATCGGAACGAATTGAGCAAGGCCCAGCGTTCCTTATCCGAGATTGAGAACTCCAAGGCGGAACTGGATGACCTCGCCCATGAGTTGGTCATCAATGTGCGGGTGGCGCTCCAGGATCTCCGCGCTTCCGAGGTCGCATCCGCGCGCGCCGCGGTCGCGGCTCGCGACCGCGCCATCCAAGTGCTCGAACAGGCGATCGTCGAACTGGAGGGAACGGACCTTCGGGAACCCCTGACCGCCGAACTGCTTCCCCTCCTGGAGTCCGCGGGGCGCATCGACGACTGGCTCAACCGCTATCTCGAGGTTGCCTACCGCCAGCCGGGACACGCCCTCGTGAAACGCCGCGCCTCTGACGCCCTGCGTCTGGCTGCCGCCCACGGTCGCCTGCCGGAAGTGACTGCGGTCCTCGTCCTGGCTGACACCCTGCCGACCCGCTACCGAGAAGCGGGGCTGATGACCTCGTCTTCCCGTCTCATTCGGCAAGGGCCTGCGCCGTCCGAGACGACCACCGTCACGACCCGCGCCCCTGACGCCCCGCGCCCGGGCGACCTGGACGCTCGCTCCGCGAAGCTTCTATGAGCCTTTTCCGCGGCCTCGCCTTCCACGGCGCCCGGCTTCTCGTTCCGCTCCTGGCCATCGCCATGCTTCTGACGGTGCAGCGCCGCTATCGCGTCGTCATGGTGGATGGTCGCAGCATGGAACCCACCTTCCACGACGGCGACCTGCTCGTCGTCGACCGCCTCGCCTACCGGGACGACCCGGTCCAGCGCGATGACGTGGTGGTGGGCCGCTACCGAAATGACCTGCTGGTCAAACGCGTGGTCGGTCTGCCGGGAGAAATCGTCGAAGTGCGCGACGGCGCGGTCCTGGTGAACGGCTATCCCGTTGGGGCGAATCCGGACCGGGCCGGCACCATGGAGCTTCGCCCGGGCTGGGTCGGGCAGAATCGGGTGGCCCTGCTCGGCGACAACCGGTCCATGCACCCCGGCGAACACGTACACGCCGTCGTGCCACAAACCAACCTCATGGGGCGCGTCGCCTGGCATCTGCGGTGGCGGTGAGATGACGCGCCCCGGGAGTCCTTAAAACTCCGGCGGGGCTCCCTTCGGAACTTCGCGCTCTACGCGCCTTCACGTGCGCATTGCTTCGCCGCTACTGCATGGTTCCGACTCAGCGACGCGCCGCCTGCTTCAGCGCGCGACCGTCGACCCAGCGGGTGTTGTAGCGGCGATGCAGCGCATCGCTGGGAAAAGCCGGACGCGTTTCCCGGCCGTAGCGCTGGGCATCCTGACCATGGAACGGCAGCGGCTCGATCTGTGCGCCCGTGACCACATGGAAATCGGCGTCCTTGTCCCAGCCATCGACGTAGAGAAAGAACTCACGCACGCGCCCCGGCAATTGGGGCGGCAGGGAGGTTGCCTGGAAATCGAGGCTCAACTCGTCGCCGCTGTGCACGAGCACCAGCCCTTCGTCACGCTGCGCGATCAACTCACGGACGTCCCCGTACCGCGTGCTCCAACCCTCGGGCAGGATGGACCACTGGGAATCACGCGTGACGCGATCGTAGTCCGGCGTGAGCGGCGAATCCGGGGGCAGATCCCGAATCATTCCAAATCCGCGGTAATGCAGATCCGCCACATCGGGGGCGATCCGGGTGACGACGATGGCGTCGATCCGCTCCTTCTCGAGCAACGCCGCGCGGTCCCAATGGATCTCGAAGGCGCTGGTCAACCGCAGTCGCCGTGTCCCGACCTTCAATCGTCCTTCCAGGTCCACCAGGATGGTCTTGGTCTTGCCCGCGGGCGCTCCGACCACGACATCCACCGCTTCCCAGGAACCGTCGGGGGCCTCGGCCTCCAGCACGGGAAACGGATAGGGCAATGCCGGATCGTGGGCAGCGGCGATGTTGGCCATGCCGCCACCGAAGCGCAGCCAGCCGTTCAGCACCAGCACGAGGGGCCTCGCAGGGTCGAGCGGACCGAAGTCCAGGATCACGCCGTGCGGTTCCGCCAGCCCGCGGAGCTGTGGCGCGCGCAGGCGCGGCGGCGACACGCGCTGTCCGTCGACGACGCGCAAGGCGGCAGTGACGTCCCGGCCCTCCAGGGTAATCGCCCGCTGCAGCAGCTGCTCGCGATGCAACGGCCACAGTGTGCCCGGAGGAAACGGACCTCCCGGCAGGAGCTTGTCGGTGGGATGCACCTCGACCCCGGGCGCGCGGTCCACGACCACCAACCGCGCTTCGTCGAGGTAGAGCACCTCCCGCAACTCCTCGGTGAGGCGCACCTGATACCGGCCGTCACGCGCGGGAAACGAAGCTTCGTCCCCGATCCAGACGTACTCCTCGGGATCGGCTTCGATCGATCGTCCTTCCCGCACCGGCAGCCCGAGGGGCGCCGCGCCCAGAAAATCCGTGACGAACCGGAAGCCTTGTCCGTCCCACGCGTACAGGAACGGACAGGAGCCCTCCTGCAGGAAGGCCTCCACGGCGAGGATGGGTTCCTGGCAGTTCAACGGGATCTCCGTGGAGCCCTGCGGCCAGTTGAACCAGTGCACCAGCAGCGAGTCGATCTGCCGGTGCCGCCCCACGCCGATCTCCACCGGAAGCTGCTGCACAGTGCGGGAAAGTCGCAGCCCGGCGGTCTCGATTTCGATTTTGCAGCCCAGGCCGCTGGCGTTGGAGCGATTGCCCACCAAGTGCACTTTGATCTGTGCCTGAACATGGCCGCCGTCGTTGCGCCAGAACCGCAGGCCACCGGCCTCGAGTTCCAGCAGCGCGTCGGAATCGCAATCCTGATCGAAGTCCGCGAAGTGAACCGCCACCACGGAGACCCCTTTCAACACCTCGAGGCCGAGCGGCGCCGTCTGCGGATCGAATCCGGCGAGGCCACGATTGCGCCAGGCATGGACGCCCGCGCCGACGGCCCACAGATCCAGCCAGCCGTCGTTGTCGTGGTCGATCGGGACGAGGCGCCGGATCGCGGCGCCATCGGGGAGCGGGATCTCCGATCGCGCACCGCTGTGGAAGCACACCGTGAGACGGTTCGAATTCACGACCACCAGGTCGGGGCGGAGGTCGTTGTCGAAATCGCCGGCGCCCAGGACTGCGCCGGCCGGCCACGCCCGATTCTCGTCGCGCGTCACCAAGCGGCCGCCGCGCCGCTTCTCCATCAGGAGTGGGGGACCGCTGGCGCGGGATGCGACCACGTCGTTGAGGCCGTCGCGGTTCCAATCCTCGATGAGCACCCCACGCGTCTCCCGCAACGTGGACGGAACACCCGACGTGGCGGTGATGTCGGTGAAGGCCAGCGGTCCGAACTGTCGAAATACCCTCAGCGGCCCGGGCGCCGCGCCGGCCACCACGAGATCCAGCTTGCCCGTGAAGTCGAGGTCCACCAACGCGCCGTCGACCGCCCCGATCCCGCCCAACGGTCCCAAGGACGTGGCGTCCACGACCTGCCCGTTGGTGCCGAACCGGAATACGTGGCACGCGCGATCTCCAAGCACGACGACGTCGTCGAACATGTAGGCCGCGTTGTAGAGCAGCAGGTAGCCG
>CAZYJB010000279.1:0-5967 GCA_964647675.1 uncultured Verrucomicrobiota bacterium
TCCTCTAACAGGGGCGCGGCATGAAGTTGTAAGACGTGATGCAGGGCCAGCAGGAGAACCGCCTGCACGAATCGTTGGGGTCGTATGCGGTGTTTCATGTGTCAAGTTCCAAGTCGGGGAACGCCGTCCACCGGCATGCAGGAAGGAATGGCCCTTCCCGGTTCGGGGATCATCCTTGGCCGAGGGGCAGGCGGCTCAGCGGTCCGACCACGGTTTACGCCCGCGACCCTTCCTAACTCAAGCGCGCGCCCGCCGAAATTTGCTCACGAGGGAGAGCTTGAATCTGCCCGAAGGCGGACTTGGCGGGAGGGGTTGGCCACGAAGACCAGGGGGACGAGAAAAAAAAAACCGGGCCCTGCAGTCTGAGGGAGACCGCCAGGGCCCGGGGAATTTCGAATTCAAGGTACGAGCGGGCTTATGGGGATGCCGGCATCATGCGTACCCTCATGACGCCGGAGATCTGCTCGAACAACCGGAGACCCGCATCGGACTGCACAGCTTCCAACTGGCGCAGGGTTACCCCTGCCAGACCGACTTTCCTTTTCTGTGAGCGGTTTGCCGTCCCGCCCTTCCGTTGCTCGTTACGACTTTTTATCCAAAGAACCAGTGGCCGACGCCGCGACAGTAACCCGGGAACTGGATCCGTCAACCATCGGAATCACGGCTAGTAGATTTTTGCAGTTCAACTCCTGTTGGGCATTAAGGTTAGTTAATTCGCTCCGGCACGACAGAATCCCCAATCTTGACGTCGTCGGGCAGATCGCGTGAGGTGTCAGGCATGCGCCCCACGCTCTCCTTGGCCGGTGCTCTAATTGCCTTGATTGGAGCTTGTTATGCTTCAAACGACGCCCGCGGCGAACTGCGCCTCGCCAGTGTCTTCTCTTCCCACGGTGTCCTGCAGCGAGGGCGCCCCCTGCCCATCTGGGGCTGGGGCGACGAGGGCGCGACGGTCCGGGTGAGCTTTCTGGGCAAGTCCGTCGAAACCCGGGTCCAAGGCGGGCGTTGGCGGGTCGAACTGCCGGCCCAGCGTGCCGGCGGCCCGTACGAACTGACCGCTCAATCGGGTTCGGAGACGGTCACGCTGACCAATCTTCTCGTGGGGGAGGTCTGGGTGGCCAGCGGCCAGTCCAACATGGAGTGGCCGCTCAACCGCACCGAAAACCCCGCCGGTGCCATCGCCCAGTCGGCCAACGATCGCATCCGGCTCTACACGGTTCCCAAGCGCAAGGCGGAGGCACCCGTGGACCGCATCGACGCGCAGTGGAAGGTGTGCGGCCCGGACTCCGTGGCGGGGTTTTCGGCCGTGGCTTACTACTTCGGCCGGGATCTCGAGAAGGCGCTCGGGGTGCCGATCGGATTGATCCACACCTCGTGGGGCGGCTCGCCGGCGGAGGCGTGGACCAGCGAGCCCACGCTGGCCGCCCATCCCGAGTTCAAGAAGGACATCCTCGATCCCTATCCGGTCCGGAAGCGCGCCTACGACGAAAGCGTGGCCGCGTGGGAGAAGGAGTCCGCCGAACTGAAGGCCGCCGGCAAGGAGCAGAAGCGCGGGCGGCCCTGGCCGGGATGGCGCCCCAGCGAGCTCTACAATGGCATGATCCACCCCCTGCTGCCTTACGCCATCGCAGGCGCGATCTGGTACCAGGGCGAATCCAATGCCGGTCAGGCCGACCAGTACTCGCGTCTTTACCCGGCCATGATCCGTGACTGGCGCGCGGCTTGGGGACAGGGCGACTTCCCGTTCCTCGGGGTGCAACTGGCGCCCTGGGATGCCAACCGCAAACGCAGCCTGGCCGAGATCACGACCAAACCCGTGGACAGCTCCTGGGCCGAGCTGCGCGAGGCGCAGTGGATGGCCACCAAGGTCCTGCCCAAGGTGGGCATGGCGGTCATCACCGATGCCGGGGACAAGGACGATATCCATCCGCAGAAGAAGGAACCGGTCGGCGCGCGGCTCGCCTTGCAGGCCCGTGCCATTGCCTACAAGGAACGCCTGGTTTCCACCGGGCCCTTGTTTCGTTCCATGCGCGTACGCCGCGGCGCTGTCACCCTGACGTTCGACTCGGTGGGTAGCGGTCTTGAGGCCAGGGGCGGCGCCCTGAGCGGATTTCAGATTTGCGGTGCTGACCGGCAGTGGGTCTGGGCCGAGGCTGCCATTGAGGGCAGCCGCGTGGTGGTGTCCCATCCCGACGTGAAAGAGCCGGTGGCTGTGCGCTACGGCTGGTCGGACTTCCCGGTGGTCAACCTGTTCAACCGGGAAGGCCTGCCGGCATCGCCGTTCCGCACCGACAACTTCCCGCTGACCACGGCGCGGAAGCCCTGATGGCAGCGTCGGATCCCGAATCCCCCACGACCTCACGCGACCGTCCATGAAGCCTCCGTTCCCACGCGACTCCCGTTCAGACCCGGCCTGGACACGGCGCCGACTCCTGACTGCCGGCGGGGCGCTCGCGGCCTCATGGCTTGCGGGCCAACCGACCGTACACGGCGCCACTGCCCGCCGCAGCGGTCCAGAGCACCTGCGGGAATTCGTCTATGAAGAGGCCGAGTTTCCTTCGTGCCATGCCTGCACCCTGGTGGAGACTCGCCGCGGTTTGATGGCGGCGTGGTTCGGGGGAACCGCCGAAGGTCGCCAGGACGTCTGCATCTACACCTCGCGCCGCGAAGCTTCCCGCTGGTCGCCGCCACGGAAGGTGGCTGAAGGCTGGGGCGACGCCGGCGTCGAACGGCATCCCTGCTGGAATCCCGTGCTGCACCTCGACCGCCACGGGGTGCTCTGGCTTTTCTACAAAGTCGGGCCGCGACCCCACTCGTGGTGGGGACTGGTTCGCCGCTCGACGGATGAAGGCGAAACGTGGTCGGAGCCACACCGCTTGCCGGACGGCATGATGGGACCGGTCCGCGCGAAGGCGCTCGAACTGCCCGATGGCACGCTGCTCTGCGGTTCGAGCACCGAGCATGCAGGGTGGCAGGTCCAGATGGAGTGGACCCGCGACCCGCTGGGCGCGTGGGAGCGCACGACTCCGCTTAATCGGGCGGAGGAATGGGGGGCCATCCAGCCCACCCTGCTCGACCACGGACGCGGGCGCGTTCAGATCCTCTGCCGCTCGCGACAGAAGGTGATTCTCGAGGCCACCTCGCTGGATTCCGGGCGCACGTGGAGCCCGCTCACCGCGACGGTGCTGCCGAATCCCAACTCGGGCATCGACGCCGTGCGCGTGGGATCGCGCGGATTTCTGCTGATTTACAATCATCTCCCGCAGGGGCGTGGGACGTTGAATCTGGCCTGGTCGAAGGACGGGCACGCCTGGGAGTCCGCGTGGGTGCTCGAAAACGAGAGCGGCGAGTTTTCGTATCCGGCCATGATCCGCACGCGGGACGGGCTGGTGCATGCGTTGTACACATGGAACCGGCGGCGCCTGCGGCACGTGGTGCTCGACCCGCGCCGGCTGCCCGGTCGCCCCATGCCGGACGGCGTCTGGCGCGAGGTCTGACCCGACGTCCAAAGCGGCGCGCTTCCAACTGCGCCGTTGCGGGTGTGCGGGCGAACGCCCTATCCTGCAACGAGCGATGAAGCACCATCTCGACTTCGAGAAGCCGCTCATCGAACTCCACCAGAAACTCGACGAGTTGCGCCGTGCCCAGCACGCCAACCCGCTCGGGCTTCAGCTGGAGGACGATATCCGCGGCATCGAAGCCAAGCTCTCCGAGACGCGGCGGCAGATTTACGCCAACCTGACGGCGTGGCAGCGCGTTCAGCTCGCGCGCCATCCCCAGCGCCCGTACTTCCTCGATTACGTGCGGCTGATGTTCACCGAGTTTCTCGAGCTCCACGGGGACCGGTTGTTTGCCGACGATCACGCCATGGTGGGCGGGTTCGCGCGGCTCGCCGGTCATCGGGTGCTGGTCATCGGCACGCAGAAGGGCCGCGACACCAAGGAGAACATTCTGCGCAATTTCGGCTCCGCCCATCCCGAGGGCTATCGCAAGGCGCTCCGCCTGATGAAGCTGGCCGATCGGTTCGGCCTCCCCATCCTGACCCTCATCGATACCGCGGGTGCGTTTCCCGGCGTCGCCGCCGAAGAGCGGCACATCGCCGAGGCCATCGCGGTGAACCTGCGCGAGATGATGCGTCTCGAGGTGCCGGTCATTGCCACCGTCATCGGTGAGGGCGGATCGGGCGGTGCTCTGGGGATAGGCGTCGCAGATCGCGTGCTCATCCTCGAGAACGCCTACTACTCGGTGATCAGCCCGGAAGGCTGCGCGTCCATTCTGTGGAAGGACCGCAAGGCCACGCCCACGGCCGCCGAGGCCTTGCGCATCACCGGTCGCGACTTGCTCGAGTTCAAGCTCGTGGACGAAGTCATTCCCGAGCCCCTTGGCGGTGCGCATCACGATCCCACCGCCACCGCCGCCGCCTTGAAGGCGTGCCTCGTGCGTCATCTGGCGGAGTTACTGGCGCTGCCGCGCGACGAGCGGCTCAAGCGCCGCTACGAGAAGTTCAGGTCCATGGGCCATTTCACGGCGAAAACCCGCACCGCTGCGGATGGTGCGGAGTCGTCCCAACCTGCCGAAGCCGTTCCGGCCACCGCCACCGCCACCGCCACCGCCACCGCCACCGCCACCACCCCAGGCCCGGTGGCAACGGCTTGAAGGGCCCCGGATGAACTGGGCGCCGCTCCGCTTCCATCCGCTTTATCAGGAGCGGGTCTGGGGCGGCTCGCGCCTTGCTTCGATCTATCACCGCCCGCTCCCGGCCCAACCACCCATCGGCGAATCGTGGGAGATCTCCGATCGGCCGGGGGCCATCAGCGTGGTCGCCGAGGGACCGCTCGCGGGTTGGTCGCTGTCCGAGTTGATGGCAGCGGACGCCCCTGGCCTGCTGGGCGACGCGCGCCCGCGAGAGGGACGCTTCCCGCTGCTGGTCAAGATCCTCGACGCGCAGGCTGACCTTTCGCTGCAGGTCCACCCGCCCCGCGCCCAAGCCGCCGCGCTGGGTGGCGAACCCAAGACCGAGCTCTGGTATTTCACGCATGCCGAGCCCGGCGCGGAGATCTACGTCGGCCTGAGACCCGGGGTCACGCGCGAGAATTTCGAGGACGGCATTCGCTCGGGCACCGTCGCCGACCTCTTCCATCGACTCCCCGTCCATGCCGGCGACGCCATGTTCCTGCCCAGCGGGCGCGTCCACGCCCTCGGTGCGGGCCTGATGCTGTTCGAGATCCAGGAGAACTCGGACACCACCTACCGCGTGCACGACTGGAACCGCGCGGGCCTGGACGGGAAACCGCGACCGCTGCACGTCCGCGAGTCACTGGCCTGTATCGACTTCAACGATCTCGCGCCCGGCCTCGTTTCGTCCGCCTGGCGCCCGGACGGCCCTGCCTTCGTGCGCCCGCTCGTGCTGGACCCGACCTTCATGGTGGAAGCGCGGCGCGCCACCGCCGGCAGCGTCTCGCTTGAGCGCCTGGCTCGCTGCCGGGTGCTGGGCGTGGTTGCGGGTGAGGTGCGCGTCAGCGCGGGGGGAGAGTCACTTCGCCTGCGCGCCGGAGAGTTCGGCCTTCTTCCGGCCGCCCTGCACGAAGTTCGCCTGGCCACGGAACGCGCTTCCGAGTGGATCGTCGCCGAACCGGCGTCCGCGTCGTCGACCCCCGACCTTTGACCGCCCCAGCGACCGCATGGAGAAGCACGTCCGCAAGCGTCGGACCCGCCTGAGTCGGAAGCTCTCCCGGTTCCGGTTGTTCCGGGTGCTGAACCAGGACCGCAGCTTTGCGATCGTGTTCGTGGTGCTGGTGGCCGTGGGCACCCTGCTCGCCGTGGGCACGCTGCGATGGTGGACCTCGGTCCCTTCCACCTACCGCGGACCCGCGGTTCGCGTCAGCGGATTCGACTGGCTGCAGGCTTGGTCGCTGCGGCGATCAGCGGAACGCCTGGCGCGCGAGGGCCGGCACGAGGAGGCGCTGTACT
>CAZYJB010000280.1:0-5961 GCA_964647675.1 uncultured Verrucomicrobiota bacterium
CCATGCCCGTCGCCGTCAGGCGACGCCCCTTTCGTATCCCCAGGTGGGTCGTGACCTCCGTGTCCCGACTCGGCATCCGCGAGGATGCCGACTGCCTCCCGGTCGAGTCCCCTCGGAACTCCCAAGCCCAGGATTGCTGTCCTCGGCCGAACTCAGCCCCGGCCGCCGCTTGACTCGCCCGCTTCCCGGCGCATTCATCTGCGCCCCCGGTGCGACCGGGCACGATTCTGACGACGACGTTCCCGAGCCATGGTCCGCCTCCTCCGCGACATCGCCGATTCGCCCTGGTTCCAGCGCCTCATCCTGGGGGTCATTCTCTTTGCCGGCGCCTTGGTGGGCATCGAGACCCATCCCGAGTGGATCCGGCGCCATGGCACGCTGCTTCACGGCCTGGATCAGGTCATCATCTGGATCTTCGTCGCCGAACTGGTGATCAAGCTGGGCGCGCGCGGACGCGACTGGTGGCGGTTCTTCGGTGATCCCTGGAACGTGTTCGATTTCGCGATCGTTGCCGTCTGTTTCCTCCCGCTCGACGCGCAGTTCGCCGCGGTGTTGCGCCTCGTGCGCGTGCTGCGGGTGCTGCGGCTGGTCACGGCACTTCCCCAATTGCAGATCCTCGTCGCGGCGCTGCTCAAGAGCATCCCCTCGATGGGCTACGTGGGCGTGCTGCTGCTGCTGCACTTCTACATCTACTCGGTGATGGGCGTGTCGCTCTTCGGCCGGCTCAACCCCGACCACTTTGGAAATCTCGGTCGTGCCATGCTCACGCTGTTCCAGATCGTCACGCTGGAAGGCTGGGCCGATATCATGCGGAGCCTGCTCGAGGCGGCATCCCCGCCCAACGGGGTGGTGGTGCTCTACTTTGTCACCTTCATCCTGCTCGGAACGATGATCATCCTGAACCTGTTGATCGGCGTGATCATGAGCGGCATGCAGGAGGCGCAAAAGGAATCCGAGCTCGCGCTGCGCGCGCGCCATGCCGCCCTGGACGGGCGCCCCTCTCTCGATGACGAATGGGCCCGTGCCGAACGGCAGCTCGACGAGCTGAAGCGCCAGATCGAGCTGGTGCGCGCCCGCGCGCGCGAACGCGAGCGTCCACCTCGGGACTCCCGCTGATCGTCTGCTCAGGCCGACTCCGTGCCGGCGCGGCACAGGGCTTCGTAGCCTTCGCGGTAGTTCGGATACTTCGGTTCCCAACCCAGCTCGGCTCGCAACCGCGCATTCGAGATGCGCTTGTGACCGCCCAATCGGGAGCCGGCCGAAGTTCGGAACTTTCCTGGCTCGGGCAGATCGACCCCCAACCGCACCGCCAGCCACGCCAGGAATTCCCCTCGAAGCACGGGCGTGCCGTCGGACGCATTGTAGATCCCTCCCACTTTGCCGTGCTCAAGCACGGCGCGCATCGCGCCCGCCACGTCGTCGCGCTGTATCATGTTCACGTAGTGCGCGCGGTCCCCCGGGATCGCTTCGCCTCGTTGCAGGGCCGCGATGCGGTTGCGGTCCGGACCGTAGATCCCCGCGACTCTCAACACGCACGCCGGCCAGCCGGACGCCGCCGCCTCCAGCACTTCCCCCTCGGCTTCCACGAGGATGCGCGCGTTGGGTGCGTCGGGAGCCGCTGTCGATTCCTCGGTGATCCAGGAGCCGTCATTCTGTCCATAGACCGAGGTGCTGCTGGTGAAAAGGAACCGTCGCAATGCGGACCGGTCCAACCACGCCAGCAGCGTGCTCACACTCTGTCGATACGCGGTTTGGTAGGTGTCGACGTCCGGCTTCGAAGGCGCGGTGCATTGCACCACCCAATCCCAATCCCGGCGCAGGGGAGCGAGGGTGGACGGCTGCGTGAGATCCGCTTCCAGCGCTTCGAATCCCAAAGTGGCGAGTTCCTTCAACGCCTCGGGGGACCGGCGCAGGGCGGACACCTTGTGTCCCGCCGCCTGAAGTTCCAGGCCGAGGGCCCGGCCCACGTACCCACAGCCCGCGATCAGCACGCGCATGGGGCGAGGCTAGCGCACTCGGCGGGCGATGGCGAAGCCGACCCTTTCGCCCGCGTCCCTCCATCACGGCGCGGCGCCCGCTCGGGGTCTCTCCCCTTTGCGCCCGGTCGCTCGTTCCGCGGTTTGGATCATCTGCTCCAATGCTTCCCGCCCCCCGAGAAGCTCCTCGTCCGCTTCCCTCGAAAGCGACACCTGATCGAGGAACGGTCCGAATTGCCGGCACTTGTAGGCGTACTTGGCGTAAAGAGACCGCCACCGGACGGCATCTGGATTGAGTTCGAAGAAGCGCTCGTAGCTCGACCGCACGTCTTCCCAGACCCCGGGTTGCGTCCAGTGCTCCTCCTTGAGGCCGTTCGCTGAATCCGAGGCAAGCAGGAGGTGGACCTCCACCAGAATGAGCGGCACCGTTCCCCTCCACTCTTTCGACGCCACACACCGCCTGCCAAAGGCGAGGGCCTCCGCCTTCGAACCGTGCCATTTGGGCTGCAGGTACCAGGCTTTCTGATAGGCGGCATTGAAGCTCGCCGGGTCCAGTTTCATGGCGCGATCGAACCACATCTCCATCCGCATCCGTCCGCGACCCTGTCCCAGCTCGACCCTCATCATTGAAATGGCGGTCTCCACCTGGGTTGGGTCCCTTTTCCAGGACGCCTCGAGATCGGCTTCCGCTTGGTTGAGGTGGCTCTCAAAGCCCGCCCAGCCCGCGTCGGTCACCTGGTCCGCGTACTTCGAGCCACGGCGGTTCCAGGCGAGCGTCCCATGGAATCGTCCGCTCAGCGCCAACGCCCGGGCATTTCCCGGCCACCGCTGGTCGAGGTAGTCGATGGCGGTGGGTAAAAACTCATCTTCCTGGGAGCTGTGGGAGGCGATGACATTCTCCAATTCAGCCAGGGCCTCGAAGGCCTCAACCTCGGGGGTGTCGGCGCCCTGGAGCACACCGGTCAATGATCGGAAGGCCGCTCGACGCATGGGACCGTATTCCCTGCCAGCCTGGCTGACTTCCTCGTGCGCCGCCTTCCACGCCTGCGACGCTCGCAGCCAGGCGTAAAACTTTCGAATCGCCGGGTATTCGCTCCCGTCCAGCGCCTCCGCCACCTCCCGATATCGTTGTGCACGTGCCTTGTCCGCCTCGTCCCATCCGCCGTGCAGGACCCGCAGCCCCAGGTAATTGATCATCGGGTCGGGGCACCCCGCCTCGATCGCCTTTCGGGTGAACGACGCCATCCGTTCGGCGGCGTTGGTCATTCCCGTCTTGGCGCGTTGTTGTGCGAAAGCCTCCAGCGCCTCGAGGGCCGCGTCATCCCATGCCTCGCCTTTCCTGCCGTGCTTCCGATACGCGTCCGCCAGCGTGCGACGGTTCCAGGCCAGCGGATCGTCCCCCGTGAGCTTGGCGTCGGGCCAGGCGGTGATGGTAGGCGCCACCTCGTTGGTGAGACTCGACCGATCCCTAAGCCGGGTGCCGACGGTGGCGTTGGTCGTGGCAGCTTCTTCGGATTCGGACTCCCGGGAGCACCCTCCTCCCCCCAAGATCGCCAAGGTCGTTACCAGGCAGGCCATGACCCAGCCCGACGCGAAGCGTTGCCCTGCTCTCCTGCCTTGCCTCCGAATCCCAATCACCGGCGTGCGATATCTCACGATGGATTCCATACGCCATCGTCCCGCTCAGGGTCCAGACAGCTCGCGTTCTCCCGGGGGGCTGGCGGGCTTAGAACACTTCCACGCGCAGCCCGGTCGCCTGACGTACCTGCGCGGCGATCTCCGACAGCACGCGCAGCGAGAGATGCCGGCAGCTACGGGAATGATGCGGTCGGGTGGCGGAATAGATCTGCACCAACGGGATCTGCGCTCCCCCCTCCTTGAGCTCGCTCAATCGCCGCGAGAACTCGGTCAGTTCCGCGCGATCGGGGATTGAGCCCTCGATTTCGACAAACAGGCTCTGGATCACCACCGGGCGCTGGCGCCCAAGTTGTTGGATGTTGTCCAGCACCTTGGACAACGGCACCTCGGAGCGGTTGATACGGTCCATGAACGCTTGGGTGCCCGCATCGAGCTTGGCCCAGATCTCGTCCGAGCGCACAAAGAGCCGCAGGCCATTGCGCACTTCAGGGCGGTCCAGCGCGGTGGCATTGGTGATGAGGACCAGCTTGAAAAAGGGCACCAGGCCGGCGGCGCGCAGATGAACCACCGCCTCGACCGCCTCGGTGAAGTTCGGACAGAGCGTGGGTTCACCGTCGCCGCTGAGGGTCACCTGCGCCAGCCGCCGCATCTCCGGAGGAAGTCCGGCGATCGCCGGACGCCTCAACAGGCTTCCGCTGTGGAGCTGGGTCAGAACCTCGGTCAGTTCCGCCGCCAGCGACTGGGTATACAGCTGGGCGGGTGCCGCCGCCGCTCTCCGCCCGGACAGCCGGCCCACCTCGCAGTAGCAACAGTCAAAGTTGCAGGCCTGGTCCGGGTTGAGGTTTACCCCGACCGACAGACCGTGCGCGCGGGAGGACACCACCAGGTAAACCTGGCGCGCCTCGGCCAGATAAAACCGCGGGCATCCGAAGGCGAGGTCCTCGGGCTTGCCTGCGGCCAGCTCTCCTCCTGCCGGGACTGATGAGTCGTCTCCCGCCGGGAGCGGCTGGGCGCTGGCTGGTGTGACGGTGGTTCCCGACATTCGCGGCGATTCAGCGCCGCCCCCCCCTCCTGGCGCCCCCCGGATCTTGTCAGGTGCCGGTCCAATATTGGCTTCGTCCTGGGAGTCGCCGACCTGCCCCGAGCCGCCGAAACGAGGAGAAACGAGAGTTGCGGCGGCACCTCGGTTCCACCTAGTTTCCAGCTATTCGAATGGATTCGGAAGCGAGCAAAAGCCTGATCGAGCGCTTAAGCCAGTCCCGGATCTTCGAGGACTACTCAAAAGCCTTCGTCGACACCACCGGGCTACCCCTGGCGCTTCAGCCGGTTGAGGCGTGGCAACTCGCCATCCGCGGCCACGCCAAGGAGAGCCCTTTCTGCATCTTGATGGCCAAAAGCAGCCGCAGCTGCGCGGCCTGCCTCGAGGTCCAGGATCAGATCAGGTCCAGTACCCAGCCGGGTCCGACCACCGTTCGCTGCTTCGCCGGTCTCAACGACACCGCTGTGCCCATCCGTCTGGGCAACGAGACGGCGGGGTTTCTGCAGACCGGCCAGGTGTTCCCGCATGCGCCGACGCGTGCCCAGTTCGCGCGCACCGCGCGGCAGCTCGTGGACTGGGGGCTGCGCGTCGACCTGACCGAGGCCGAGGAGGCCTACTTCCACACGCGCGTCATTGGACCCAGGCAGTACGAGTCCATGGTGCGGCTGCTGACCATCTTCGCCGAGCATCTGTCCCTGGTCAGCAACCAGCTCGTGGTGCAGCGCGAGAATTCCGAGCCGCCGATGATTGCGCGCGCGCGGGAGTTCATTCGCGAACATCAGACCGAGGATCTTTCACTCGGTACCGTGGCCAAGGCGGTCAACTGCAGCACGTTCTATTTCTGCAAGATGTTCAAGAAGGCCACCGGCCTTCACTTCACTGAGTATTTGTCGCGGGTGCGCATCGAGAAGGCGAAGAACCTCCTGCTCAACCCGAACCTGCGCATCAGCGAGATCGCCTACGAGGTGGGCTTCCAGTCGTTGACCCATTTCAACCGTGTCTTCCGGCGAATGGTCGGCGAGTCGCCCACCGAGTTCCGGTCCAAGCTCCCGCACCCATGAACCCCGGCGTTCGCGGCCATCACGCCACTCCCGTCGAGCACGCGTTCCTCACGCGCCGCCAGTTTCTCACGCGGGCGGGCATGGGCATGGGGCTCCTCGGCCTCGCCGGCCTCAATGCGTTGCCGGCCTCCGCGTCCCCCTCTGCCTCCTCGGGTTACGTGAACCCGATGCTGCCGCGCCAGCCGCAGTATCCGGTGAAAGCCAAGCGCGTGATCCACCTGTTCATGAACGGTGGGCCGTCGCACGT